>CAYSEY010000007.1:19466-19993 GCA_964430405.1 uncultured Candidatus Saccharibacteria bacterium | reverse complement strand
TCCTATGCAGCGACAGATACAATTACCCCAAACTATAACCCTTAAAAATCAAGGAACTTCTTTAATATATGAAAATCTTAAATATAGGAGTATTGGCTCACGTTGATGCCGGAAAAACTAGCTTAACCGAGCGATTACTCTTCAACAATGGCGTTATCAAGACACTTGGTAGCGTAGACGAAGGAAACACACAAACAGATTCTATGGCGCTTGAACGTCAGCGTGGTATTACTATTAAATCCGCTGTTACTTCATTCACTTTAGATGACTTAAAAATAAATATACTAGACACGCCTGGTCACCCCGACTTTATAGCCGAGGTAGAGCGTGTACTTAGCGTACTTGACGGAGTGATTCTCGTGATCTCAGCCGTTGAGGGCGTACAGGCTCAAACCAGAATAATAATGCGAGCTCTTCAGAGACTTAAAGTACCAACAATCATCTTTGTAAATAAAATTGATCGTATGGGTGCAAGATACGAAGAGTTGCTTAGTGATATCTCAAATAAGCTGAATGTAGATGTCGCT
>CAYSEY010000007.1:0-19456 GCA_964430405.1 uncultured Candidatus Saccharibacteria bacterium | reverse complement strand
ATGGGAACTGTAGATGACTTAGGCGCCAAAGAAGCAAACTTTAAAGCACTCGTTGGAGTGAAGAAGGATGGAATTCCGGTTTACTTTGGTTCCGCTATTACTAATTCTGGGATTGGCGTCTTAACGGACGGCATCAAAAAGTTAAGTTCTGCCGAGAATACCTCCGAAGAAACTTCTGCTTTGGTATTCAAAGTTGAACGTGGCAAAAACGGAGAGAAAATTGCTTACGTCCGAATGTTCTCTGGAGCAATACACGCCCGTGACCAACTTGAGTTCGGCAAAGTTACTGCAATCAATATCTTTAGTAATGGCTCTGTGATTACGTCCAATTCAGTTTCGACTGGTGACATAGCAAAAATTTCTGGACTAACGGATGTGAAGATCGGTGACACTATTGGAATTGCTCCTAACTCTGATGTGAACTATCAATTTGCACCACCGACTCTTGAAACAGTCATCAAAGCAGTAGATGATTCAAAAAAAGGTGCGCTCCGCATTGCCCTAGATCAGCTTGCTGAGCAAGATCCTCTTATTAACCTACGCCAAGACGACATACGGCAGGAAATATCTGTCTCACTTTACGGCGAAGTACAAAAGGAGGTTATTCAAGATACTCTCGCGAGCGAATACGATATAGATGTAGAGTTCAAAGAGACTACCGCAATTTGTATAGAACGACTGCTGGGTAGCGGTTCTGCAGTAGAATTTGCTCCAACTAGCAGAGTTGGCGAACCCATCTTTGACCAAAAGGTAAACCAGTTCCTCGCGACGGTGGGAATTACGCTTGAACCAGGACTACCAAATACTGGTGTCTCATTTCAGGTAGGAAGTACCGCTACCGGTAGAATGCCCGCGGCATTTTATAAAGCGGTAGAAGAAGCTGCAATTGAAACCTTAACTCAAGGTTTATACGGGTGGCAGGTTACTGACTGTATCGTAACAATGACTCACGCCGGTTACTGGCCAAGACAAAGCAGTGCCCACGGTGGTTTTGATAAGAACGTCTCGAGTACCGCAAGGGACTTCCGCCAGCTTACTCCACTTGTAGTAATTGATACACTAAAAGATGCAAAGACCGCTGTATGCGAACCAGTTCATAGCTATAAATTAGAAGTTCCGGAAGACACATTGAATATTGTTCTTCCTCTACTTGCCCAATTTCGAGCTACACCAACAGCGATGTCCAGCAAAGGACTTGTACAGATACTAGAGGGTGAAATACCGGTTAGTTTTGTACATAGCTTGCAGCTAAAACTTCCAGGCTTGACTAGCGGTGAAGGTGTTCTAGAGACTGAATTCAAGAACTACCAACCAGTTATTGGAAAGCCGCCCGTAAGATCTCGAACGGATTACAACCCACTAGATCGCAGAGAGTACCTGCTTCACGTTTTCAAAAAAGATTGATGTAGTAAAGTAAGATACTTTTAAGATATCTTACTTTACTACTCTGAAACGAAGATGCAAAAAGCTATTATTCAGGGTTTTTGCCTCAATTAGCTCTAGCGACTTGACTTGTGCGAGGTCTTCTTGGGTAAGTAGTGACTCGCCATCAATAAGAGTTGGTGTAGCTCTGCCTCCAACAAGCATTGGCGCAACGACTACGGATAGTTCATCAATCAGGCCACTTCTTAGAAGAACCGCGTTCATTTCACCGCCAGACTGTAGGGTAATTCGATCTGCACCCATTTCTTCAACCTTATTGAACATGTCTTTGAAATCAATTGAGTCTTCATAGGATAAAGTTGTGAGACTATCGTTTTCCATGGTTAGGGATGGGTGATTCTTGTTGGTTGTAGCAATAACAAGTGCTTCGCAGCGTTTTAGTAGGTTTTCAACACCTAGCTTAGTTAGGTGTGGCTGGTTGTCTACTAAAACAAAGGTTACGGGTATCTTTTTGATGGACTCTTTTGGTTCATTCCAGCCTACCTTAGCCATTACTTTACCCGTGTTGAATGAATACAGGTCTGTTTGCTGCTCGAGGGCATCATATTGGCCAACACCTTCCTTAATACCTGGAATATTTGGGAGATCTATGTCGAAGTCACGTTCATCACTAGATCCTGTTGAAATCTTTCCGTCGAGAGATAGGAGCATGAAAAGGGTTTTGATCATTTTGACACCTCCTCAAGTGTAAATCTCATGAAATTCTTAACTTCTTCATCTGTTGCCATATCTTTACCGTGCTCCCAAGATTCAGCTCTCTCGATCAGGCTATTCCACTCGGGGTAAGCTTCTTTAACCCATTTAGATGCAACCTTCTTGGAGGCCATATTATCATTATTGGCTCGATGCAAGATTCTGCACATCGTAAGTGTGGCGTAGTTCTTTAGATGCTCGCTGTCATACATTGGGTGATTAAAAGCATCTGGGTCATCTATTTTAGGTACCCAATCTTTAAGTAAATCCTTCTTCGACGCTTCACGAACTTGTTCAATAGTTACATTAGGCAACATAGTGTCAAGGTTTGGCCCAGTAATTACTTGACCGCATTCTTGGAGGGCATACAAGTTGATGATCCACTCGTTACCATATGCGCAATAAGAAACTTTACCTCCATTTACATATGGACGTTCTTTACTTGGCGCTTCGATACTACCGAGCATTTCACCTGTAATATACGAGCCTTCAAGGCTCTTAGCCCAATGGGGTACTTCTTCTGCGATATATGAATGTAGCTGGCGAACTTTTTCCAGCTGCTCTTCGGTTAAATCGATTTTCAGAATAGCCAAAAAGTCTATATCGCTACTGTCTGGATTAAAGTCGCCGTAAGTTAGTGATCCTGTTAGATACAGCCCAATCAGCTGATCCCCGAGTAAGTCCTGTAGCCCGGAGGAAAGTAGGCCCAAAACTTTATTTACATCTTGATACGGAGTGAGATCTTGCATACTTTAAGTATAGCTTACAATATCACCTCACGAACATCTGGAGTTTTGAAGGTTCGCTTACGCCAGTCAGTAGGGTTGGTAGGAATAGATTCGTTTTTTGTTAGTTTTGAGATCAGCTTCTTACTTTTGGTGACCAAGTTCTTAAGATCTTCTTCACGTTCGTAGGCTCTGAGTCTACCGCTGAGATAGCCCAGGCGATAGGAGATGCCGTCGCTCATCAAGCGCCAGTTAGTCTCTTCGAGTGTAGTATCGACTAGCTTCTTGAGTGTTTTTCTACTTTCGTTGTCACTTCTGCCGGACTTACTATCTAGACAGCTGAAACCAACAAATACATCTTTACCAATCTCTGGCTTATCTAGGCTGAATTCTATGTAGCCAGCTTTTTTGAGTGCGGGAGAAAGAAGGGTAGAAAGTTCGGCGATCTTTGGCTTCTTCATTTCCTTAACTGCATCATAGACATGCTTGTTGTCGTCACGTTCTTTAATATCTGCCATGAGAGACTTGAGATCTTCCATGTTCTTACGTGCATCTAGGTATTTTTGGCCTTCTGCTTCAGAAAGACAAAAACGGGCTTTATCTTTTTGGTAGTCTGGATCTGGCTTTGTTTCTTTTTTAGATGGGATTTCAAGGTCTAGCTCATCTTTATAGCTGTGCTTACAGCCGGGGCAAGAGTAGGTGGTGGTAATAACCTTATTCTTGCGTGAACTTGTTTCTTTCATGGTGCTAGAGCACTTAGGGCATTTGTTAGCGAGTCTCTCCCATAGTTCACCGTCTTGCCAGTAGGCACTGCGCTTCTTGCAGGCAGAACATTCGAGCATGATAAGAACTTCTTCGGGATCATCGTACTTATAGTTCTCGCCACGGTGCGTGAGGGATTTATCTATGATCCTAAGGACCGTTTTGTTGCAGTGCATACAGATAGGCTCTGTAGTTAGACGAGCGGAGGCTATTTGAGTGTCTTTAGCTTCGTCGGCGTCGATCATTTTCTGGATCTCTTCGGATCGTTTCTCCCAGCGTTCACCTGCAGTCCATTCGACCATGAAGTAGTAGTGGAGATTGAAGACCTTTGTTAGCTCGTGTTCGGGGTCTTTGTCTTTATCTTCTCCGGTGAGAGGCTTGAGTTCTTTCTTGGCATCGTGATATGCACCGACACAGATGCTTTCTTGGCTTCGGCAGATGCTTACCGTGGAGCTATCGTAGCGATCTTCGTAGTATTTACGCTCTTTGAGATGAGTGTGCATACAACTATTTTATCGCACATGTCTACGTGACTCTTTTCGCTAATTCATAAATGTTCGCTCGGGGCTTAAGGTAATATTCTTCAAGCCCAGCTGTCCATAAAATATACAATCTGGTGATGTCGGCAATGAATATATTGTTAATTTCTGCATCAAGATGAGTGGAGATTTCTTCAAGATAATAATCTTCACTCCGAGAGGGTTTGTGGACGTGAGGGTGCCTGAGGCTATCTAGATATGCGATTGTTTCGATGTTCTTCTTCGAGTACTTCTTGGCTGTAGGGCGCATAACTAATTCGATTTTAGCTGCTGCTAGATTTGACTCAGTTTTTGCAAGGCCTAGCGTCTTCAAGAGGTTGCTCGCCTTAGCTTTGCTACCCCTGGCGTCGATTTGGTCAAGGATTCGCCAGTATTGCGTATATCCTTCGACCAATAACTTAAGCTCCTTCAGTTCATTTGCTCTTGCCCATATGAAAGCCGAGTTAAATAACAGTCTTCTATCTTTTTGTCCTAATTCCAGCTCCAATAAATCTCTAAAGAGTGTGGAGGACACTGCTTTGAATTCATCTCTAGGGGATCCAGTATATGCAAGTAGGTGTTCTTTTCTCTCGTCATGCCCTCCAACGCCTATAGACGTTGTCGGTTCGTTAATATCGTAGCTTTCCGGATAAACATCTTCGAAGCAAAAACTGTACAGAATACGAATTTGCTTTGATATCTTGTCGTATTCATTGTCGGATAATCCATTGGATAATTCCGCAGATAGCCGATTACCCGAAAGCTGTACTTTGGTAGTATTCTTTATCAACTTCACCGTAGTTGTTTCAACTGAGATATTTAGATTTGGAACCGTACAAGAGAACCTCGCCATAATAACTATATCCTTGCAAGAGATTTATAGATCTCTACCATAGCCAATGTATCAAGCTTACAGTATTCAAGCAGTGACTTATATGTCTTATTAGCTAGCTCGACATCATTCGATGTTACCGCTTCGTACCAGCGCAGTGCCGCTGCCTGGCCGTTCGAAATATCCATATCGTCATAGCTAAAGCCATCAACTAAAACTGGTAGGACCTTCTTTATAGAATTGCTGCCCTTGAATTCATGATGAACATAGTGCTGTTTACTAAATATCTCCATGAGATCAAATACTCTGTCATTGATACCACTCATTAGTTCAGCAAATTCAGGGTAATGTGCGGCCATTTCGCGATTTCTACTCATCTCAAAAGACTTATTCCAGGTTATGATACTGCCGACTGGCCCGATCTGTCGTTTTAAGTTTCCAAGGAGCTCTTGTGCAGGCAAAGTGGTTGAGTCATGCGATAAGTACTCATAATGCTCTAATTCAGCGTTTGGCTCCTTTAGAACATGGAGAGAGTACTGGAATGGTATCTGCTGGTAGGGTTTACAGTTTTCATACAAAGGCAGAGCTGTCGAGACGGTTTCGTAATCTAGGAAATAGAGTGGAAACTCGAGCTCGCTCAGGATTTCTGAAATAGCTGCCGTGTCTATGATCGGCTGTTTTGATTTGGTTACATGTACCTGATTCTGTTGAATTGCCGATAGTTTAATATCTTCAGGAACATCATCGACATTCACAATATCGTTATCTATCAGTAGCGAAAGCTTCTTGCCATTGATGCGGCTAATATTGAAGACCGAGTATTCAGGTATGTCGGGGTTGAGATAATGGAAGGTTGGGCAGTGCTTCGATCGTGAGTTTAATCGGCAGCTGCATCCCTTTGGTTCTTCGGGACTTCGCAAGTACTTGAGGGCATCTCTTGTTTGAGCGCGAACCGTTTCAACAAGCTCAGACACTTCAGCCGTGACATCAGATTCCATCAGAAGATCTTTTGGTATGACATGTGATTTTCGGCGGTAGTCTTTGTTGAGATAGATGATCTTCACCTTACCTATGGCGTAACCGGCATCCTCAAAAGCCACACGCTGGAATGAAAGGTCGAGAATATGTTCTTTTTTGATCGAGTTGGTTGATTTAACTTCGTACAGAGTCCATAGATCCGAAGGGCTTTCTCGTGTGATTATATCCGCCATAGCAAGTAAGCCTTTTTTAGTAATGACAGTAGCCTGGAATATGGTGTTTGTGCCGTCCTCTACGAGCTGTTCGGTATCAGCTCTTGCAGCTTGTCCGCGAGACTCAACCATGTCACCTTCGGGTAATAACAGCCGAGCGTAGCGTTCAATTTCATTTCCTTGTTCAAGGCGTTGCTTAATGGTGGCATCTTCATCGCTTGGGACTACCTCAGGCTTATTCTTCCAGAGCCAAAGGTAGCTAGGGCAGACAAGATATTTTAGGTAATCTGATTTGGATATCATGCTTAGTTGCTTAGTAGCTCATCAATGCTGGAGTTTAAGTTGATTCGGTCGTGAGAGATGATTACATACTTCCATTTCTTGCCACCCTTTTGGCTGGTGTAGTCGCTAGCCTGATCGCAGAATAGGCCTGCAGCTTTTGCTTTTTCTTGCACATCTGAAGCGTCAATATCCCTGCTACTCTTTACCTCAACCATAAAAATTACATTCTCTGTTTCAACAACAAAGTCAGGTTCATATTTTTGCCCAAACTTCCCCCAAGTTATATTAAACTGTCTCGCGGAAGGTCGTAGCCATTTTAAAACCTTGCCGGATGAGTCTTTTTCAAGCAAGGTTGCAAGATCTTTTTCCGATTTTGAATCAAACTTGTACTTATTGTGACATGCCTTTTTAAAGCCTACAAAAACTTTCTGCGGAATAGTGTTCGTAGGAGATATAGTTTCCGTGTAGTGGTATTCTTGGTCACCCTTAATCTGCTCGTAAGCGTGAGGGAAGATCTCTGTGAAAGGTAAAGTTTGGGTCAGGTCGTACCTAACTGGTGATCGAGTGAGGTGATCGCCAATCTGAGCGGCTATGAGATCAGCAATTCTACGTTTTTGGGTGTAGACAACATTTATAACGTCTTCTTGGCTTTCTAGATAACTTCTAAACTTCTCTACAGCTTGACCGGCTAACTTATATAAAAGTTTGGAATTAGAATCGTAATCAATGAAGTCTACATCCAAGAGCTGAGAGACAATTACATTCTCGATCACGTCTTCCTTGTTATTAATAACTGAGTTACTTATAGTTTGCCGTTCAGCCTCAGTGTTTTGAAGTGACTGTAAATATATGTCATTTGATTGAGGACGAAGATTAAGATTAGTCGTATCGAGATCAAAGCTACTAATCGAGACCACCGACTCATCCGATGGCACGACAGTTAGTCGAGGTATCTCAATAATGTTGTTTTGAATCCTCTCAATCTTCTGATCCACGGCATTTTCAATAATTGCAGAAGTATTCTCGTTTTCGAATAATGCACTCTGTTTACCGCTATCAACCCGAACTTGCACACGATCAATAATCTTCTTGCGAACTTCTGGGTCATTTAAATTATCGACATGAACATGCTCTTTCGCCAGAGACACGATCGCATCCTGAACAGCCATACTAACGAGTAGGTGATCGCTTTTTTCGGCTCGCTCAACAGGATCGGTGATATCTTCTATATCTTTACGGGCATCAGAAAAGTCTTCAAACGCATTAGAACTTGAGTTCACTACAACTTTTGGCTGATTAATATCCGGTAGATCTTCGATGGTAATTATATTGCCACGCCGTACGAGAGAGTCGGGCTTATTAGCTTCTTCAATGATTGCTTGATACTTATCATGCGAAACGATAGTGAGCCTATCCGCATCAGGATCGTTTACTCGCTGACCATACGGCAAGCGTAGACCACGACCTATGGTCTGTTCTGTAAGTGTTGCACTTGCAGAAGCACGAAGGGGGATGATCGTGTAAAGGTTGGTTACATCCCAGCCTTCCTTCAGCATATTTACATGAACGACTATCTCGACTGTGTTACGAGGATCCTCTAGGCTAACCAATTTCTCGATATTTTCGTCTTTTTCATCGCCACGCTGGTTAGAGTGCACCTCGATAACCTTGCCTTTGTAGTACCCTCCAAAGAAACTATTGCTTTCAATGATTGAGCGTATTTCTGCTGCGTGGGTAGTATCTTTTGCGACTACTAGAACAAATGGTTTTACTATATCCCTACCATTATTTCGAGCAAATACCTCGAGAGCACTTTTTGTTTGCTCGTGTATTTTAATACCGTCTTCAAGTTTAATTATGTCCGTCTCTTCATCTTTATGCTGTTTTAGATCAAAGTTACTTCTGGTAGCAACAAATGGCTCTTTTACGTAGCCGTCGTCCATTGCTCGGCGCAGAGAGTACTCGTAAACGACATTTTTAAACTTAATACTTTTTCCAGCAGCTTCAACCTGTGGAGTAGCAGTCAACTCAAGACCAAGTAATGGTTTCAATTCGTTTATAACCGTCATGCCCCTGTCAGCACGATAGTGGTGTGATTCATCCATGAGAACAACCAAGTCGTCGAGGTTTGAGAGATACTCAAAGTATGATTCCCCCAAATATTCACTAAGTCTCTTGACCTTTGGATCTTTACCCCCCTTGGTTTCCGCACTAATCTTCTGGATGTTAAAAATGTGTATATCTATCTCGTTCTTGAAATAACCAAGGTTGCCCTGCTTTCTTTGTACCAGGATTTTTTGATTATAGTTCTCACCAGTAATTATTCTAGGAGAAGTAACTGCAAATTCTGAGATACCTTTAAAGACGTATTTTGAGTGTGCTGGGTTCCCAAAATCTTCGATAAGCTTTTTATAAATTGTCATATTCGGAGCTAAAACGAAAAAGTTACTCACACCCTTAGACAAGTGAAGATAGCTGATAAACGCACCCATGAGTCTGGTTTTACCCACACCAGTAGCTAAAGCAAAGCAAACACTTACAAAGTCACGTTCAAAATCTGTGCATGTAGGGTATAGTTTATTTACCTGTTCGAGTTTACTAGCCAACTCTTTGTCTCCAGTAAGATCCACCTCTTTAACTAGTTTGGTAAGAATATCGAGGGCTTCTTCTTGTGGAGCACGAAGGCTCAGGCGCTGTCGAACCTGGTTGGATATTCGATCACTCATAGTTCGACTCCCGTATTTTCAGAATCAGCTTCAGTAGGTTCCGAAATATTTAAGCTGTAGTCATCCTTACCAAACTCGCACCTTCCTAGAAGAATATGCGGAATCTTTTTAATAGTAATGTTGTCGTAACGATCCTTGTATGCACCATCAAATGCTTTACAGGCAATAAGGAGGCTCTCTCCAATCTGCATCGAGCTATGGATAGCGTCGAGTAGTTCGACTGTAATGTGTTGAGTAGTAGTAAAGATAAAGTCATTCTCAGTAGAGAAGCCCTGTTTCCAGTACGTACTCTGACTTGGATCATATGTGAATCCCTCTTGCTTGGCCATAGCATGAGCAAGCATATTAGCATCATAATCCTTGCTTATGACCCAGTTACCGTGTTCATCTTGAGCTAGTAGACTACTAGCTAATTCGTAGAACTTGAATCCACCACCTCCGGCCCAACCCGTTAAGACAGATATCCCGCTTTGGTCTTTGCCACTTACTACATTCCTAAGCCGTGGTAAGCAGTGAGTGTACGCGTGTTCGCCCAGCTCTATGCCTATCCACTTTCTTCCCATTTTATGAGCCGCGGCAGCGGTTGTGCCAGATCCAAGAAAAGAGTCTAGGACGTAGTCGCCTTTTTGTGTATTAAGAGTAAGAATTCGCTGAATAAGTAGCTCTGGCTTCTTTCCATTGCTAAACTTTACCCCGCCCTGAGAAGATAGACCGTTCCAGCTTAGATCAACCCACAAAGTGCCAAGTTTCTCTCGCTTCTTAACTCCAGACTTAGTTTTGATTGCCGTATCGCTTAACCAGTTAACGAGATCACAATTCAAGTAATAGTTAACTGCTAGCTGGCCTTTTCGCTTTCCGCTTCTCGGGGTATAAGCGATTGAATACAGCTCTCGATCATTTGATGTTGCTTCATTGACCCTTGTTCGTATTGAAGACTGTGCGGGTTGGCCCCTAAATACTTTCTCGAAATATTTAAAATATGCATCCGCTTCAGTGATTTTTTCATCTTTAACTATTTGTGAAATCGATTTAACTAAATAATTACTATGTTTAAATATCTCAATATTTGCACCGCTACCATCTTTAATGGTTTTAAAATGAGTTTTTACACCTTCGTCAAACATAACTTTTTTATACTCGAATTGCTTACCATCATCACGTTTATTTTCGATTACTTCCATCAGGTCTTTATCGACATAAATTGGCTTGAAAGTGAAATTATCACGATTTTTTGCATATAGCAGTATAAATTCAGTGTGTTTTTTCAGCTTCTTATCTTCGCCGCCCCCGCTTGCACCCGAACTTGTTTTGGTTTTCACAGTTATGCAGTTAATGAAGTTATCTCTGCCAAATATTTCATCACATAGAACTTTCAAATATGCGAATTCTTGATCATCTATTTGTACGTACATCGCACCATCAACCGTAAGGAGTTTGTGCAAATATGTTATACGTGATCTCATTAGACCAAGCCATATACTGTGTTCAAGATTATCGTCATAGTGCTCAAACGCACTACCAGTGTTATAGGGTGGGTCAATATAAATACACTTGATCTTCTCGCTATAATTCTGCTCAAGAGCTTTAAGTGCAAGTAGATTGTCGCCATGTATTAACATGTTCTCTGATTCGGGATCTCCAGAGCTTTTCTCAGGATCTTCAATCAATATACGGGGCTCAAGAGTTGGCTCATCACCCTTGCCAATCCAAGTTAATTCTAGTTTTTGCTTTTTACTCATAATAATATCCTTATACTAGCTTCCATTTTAGCGTAAATAACACTTCTATGCTTGATTCACTTTCCAGACGAGATTGAACAGTATCCAGTAGTTTGTCTTTTTCGGTATCAATTTCATCTTGCTTATCAAATAGTTCACGCCTGAGATTATTTCGTCTCTTCTCAAGTTCTTTAATGGCGCGCTGTTCATTGACCTTGGAATCAAGCTTCACTAGCTTGCGAGCGTCCGTGCGCCTTGTCTTAATCTCTTTGTCGAGTTCCTTAATCTTAAGCTCAAGACTTAACTTTTTATCCTCTGCCCAAGATTCTATCTTATCCAGTTCCTCGTCAAAATAGTTACTATTTCGTTCTGCAATCTCGGCTTGTTTTGATTTGATAGCTTTCTGAACTAGAATATCTAACTCCGCTTTCTCTGCATTGGTACCAAAATTTTCTGGCTGAAGATTTGTAAAGTGTAGATCAAGTAAATGCGAGCACTGGTCTTCCGTTAGCGTTTCGGCCTCATTCACTGTTCCCACGGTAAGGACATGTTCTTCCTCGTTGGTCCCACGGATATGCAGGCGAGCCACAGTTAAGTAACCTGAAGAACCTAGCATGGGTTCCAGGGCAGTTATTTTTTCTGCTGCTGAAGAATAGCGGATATCACAAGATACATCTGGAGTTTCAGTTTGTTTTGACTGTGCAAGTAAGTTTTGGGCAAGTACAGATCCCGCACGATAAGTATGTGCATCAACTGCTGGTTTCATTTGGTATCTCTGCCCAATAGATACTTCGTATACTTTGTTGACGATCTCGAACGAGTGGTCGTCGTCATTAAATAGGGCGTAGTCAGAGAGTTGTTGGCGAGTTACGTTCCAGAGCCATTTCTCATGCTTGTTTAGATATTCCTGACTCTGATCTAGGCTAATCCTTAACTTCTCGTGCACATCTTTGTCGAAATTTTCAAGCAATTTTTGCTTAGTTGATTTCATGTTTGAGTTGATATCATTCTCAAGCTCGTGCTGAAGTTGGTCAAACTCTACCTTTATCTCTTCTGGAGTACGTGCTGTTTGATATATAGTTGCGATACGTTTTTCAATATCTACACCGGACTCAATTGCACCCAAAACCTCATCGCTGGCACCAAATACCCCTTCAAATAACTTAAACTTCTCACTAAGAAGCTCGAACACGCGTAAATCTGCGGCATTCCTCTTGTTCAAGAAATTGAGCACAACCACATCATGCTTTTGGCCGTACCTATGGCAGCGACCTATGCGCTGCTCGACTCTCTGCGGGTTCCACGGCAAGTCGTAGTTCACGACAAGTGAGCAGAACTGCAGATTGATCCCTTCGGCTGCAGCTTCAGTAGCTATCATAATCTCAGCATGGTTTCTGAAGTTATCTACTATTGCAGCTTTGCGATCAGCAGTAATCGAGCCTGTTACTCGATCCGTGCCTTCGTTCTCGGCAAGCCATTGGTGATAAATGTCAGTAGAAGCAGGGTCGGTATTTGATCCATTAAACAGTACGATTTTGTCTTCAAATCCGTTTGAGTTTAAAAATTCAAAAAGGTACTTTTGAGTTCTAGTTGATTCAGTAAATATGATAGCTTTTTTTTGAGCGCCCAATCGACTGAGCTGATCAAAACATGCATCCAACCCATGACGTAATGCATCTGCCTTATTATTATGCTTGATCGACTCTGCTATCTGAGCATACCTACGCAGGTCTGCAACTTCTTGTTTAGCCAGACGCATGTCAATGGATTTCTGGTTTTCTTCAGACTTATCTCCGACATTTAGTTCGTCCTCAAGCTCATCAAGTAGCTCATAATCACTAAAAAAACCTGTCAGAGCGTTAGCTTTTGTAAATTTTCCGCTAGCCATTTCACCCTCAAGCCTACTGGCAAGTGAGTGGAGGGTTTTAGAAATTGCATAAGACGATGAGGCAAGCAACTTTCTCATGACCAATGTTGTAAGCTGGCGCTGTCCCGCCGGGAGAGCGTAGATTATATCTCGCTGGAGATACTCAGATACTAAATCGTATAGCTCCTGTTCTTTTGCAGATGGTTCATATTTCTGAGTGTGAGGTAACCGATTAGTGTAGTTTATATACTCCATAACTTGTTTGCGCAATGTTCTATATGTAAACCTTTGAAGCCGAGTGCGTAGATCGCTAAGAGTAATTTCATTCCCCCTGTTGATATATTGGTCTTTGAAACTCTTTTGATCACCGAAAGCGTGTTCGTCTATGAAGCTGACCAATCCATAAAGCTCAAGAAGACTATTTTGTAAAGGGGTGGCAGTAAGAAGCAGCTTGGGTGATTTCTGAAGTGCTTTCTTCAATATATTGGCCGTCTTGTTGCTAGGCTTATAAACATTTCTAAGCCGGTGTGCTTCATCAATAACAACAAGGTCCCAACTAATGAGTGATATGTCCTTCTCTTTGTTACTCGCAAACTGGTATGAGCAAATGAGCACCTCCGGCTGTATAAAGGGCGAACCGTTTGAACTATCTTTTTCATGTAGCTTGTAGTTTTTGCCTTCAAGGATTGTACTATTTAGAAAAAACTTATCCTGAAGCTCCTGCCTCCATTGTTGGCGGAGACTTGATGGACATATAATCAGTATTCTTCTTTTACCCTCTGCCCACTTCTGCGCGATGACTAGTCCTGCTTCAATAGTCTTACCTAAACCAACTTCGTCTGCCAAGATTGCACCACTAGCAAAAGGACTCCTAAAAGCAAAAAGCGCAGCATCAATTTGATGTGGTTTTGGCTCTACTTGGGCATCTAGAATAGTCGTAATAAGCTTTTCTTTGTCGTTCGAAGGAATCTTGCGAGTCAAAAGGTGAGCAAAATATTTTGCTTGATGATTTGATATTGTATTGTTTTCAACTGAGGTCATATAGTTAAACATTATAGCTCAAAAACAGATATAAATCCGTGTTTAGGCTAAAATGTTTTTATGAGTGAAAACAAGAAACCAAACCAAAAAATACTTGACCGTATATTATTTGACCATACGTTTAGAGAATTACGAACAAAAGCAAAAGAAGATTCCTCCAATCTTGGAGAATATATCCTAGAAGCCAGACGTAAATTTAAGCTTTCGCCATATTGGAATGAAATGCTTGGGTTTCTACTCACTCATGACAAACTAGTAGAGAATTTTCCATTTACTGGTGCTTCCATAGATTCGCGTAAAGATGCGACAACTGGAAAAGATTACTATCTAATCCCTGTTTATCCTGAAACCACCAACGAAAATATTCTCTCTTCTGCGAAGAATATTCGGCAATACTATAAGGACCGTGGAGAAATTATAGATATACGTTCTGATGATTTAATCAAGACTCTAACCGAGTTCCGAACCCTTGAATTACATGAAGCCGGTAAAAGTAACCCCGAAATACTGGAAGTTTTAGAGCAAGAATTTGAAGAGGCTTACATTATTAACGATATCCCGATACTTATCAGATCTGCAAAGCAAAAATCAATGCGTGAAGAAAATATTTCTTAGGGCAGCTGATATCTCGAGCAACTAAAACATAATTCTCCTTGTTACTAAATAAGGAGGAAATATGTCACAAAAGAATCATGAGAGTCAGCCTCTCGAAATAGTCAATGTAAAGATAAGCGAGCTCAAGCCTTCCGCCTACAACCCTAGGGTATGGTCTGAAAGTGCAATAGCAGACCTAACCAAAAGCATCCAGACCTACGGCATCGTAGATCCGATTTTAGTAAACTCTGCTAAGAATAGACATAACTTTGTACTCGGTGGTCATTTTCGATTGAAAATTTGTAAAGACCTCGGGTTTAAAGAAGTGCCGGTGGTATATATAGACATACCGGACGAGACAAAAGAGAAGGAGCTCAACCTTCGCTTGAACAAAAACCAAGGTGACTGGGATTATGAACTATTAGCAGAATTCGATGAATCGCTTCTGGCTGATGTCGGTTTTGATAGCGAAGAGTTAGACTCGATATTCGATATTGACCTGGAGGAATCCGAAACATTCGATCTGGAGAAAGAGCTCAAAAAACTCGACATTACCAAGATCAATGCTAAAAAAGGTGACATCTATAAACTTGGTGATTCACGACTAATGGTTGGTGATTCGACTGTGCGCGAGGATGTACTAAAGCTTATGAATGGTGAGCTCGCAGACATGACTTTAACAGATCCGCCCTACATTCTAGACTACCTTCACGCTAAGCGTGGCGGCAAGCCGGTGACTGGTTTTGGTGCAAAGAAGAATCGTAGGTACCTAGAGACTGATGAACTACCAGATAACTTTACAGAACTTTGGATGGCCAATGTTGCAGAAGTGGCAAAACCTGATTTTTCAATCATAGTTTACGAAAACTGGAAAAACCTGCGGGTGATCTGGGGTGAGATGGAAAAGCACTTTAAGGTTAAGAATATGATCGTCTGGCACCTAGCAAATCGTCACCAGAACTTTGCCTCAAAGTATAAGTTCTTTTCAAAGCATGATATTGCAATGGTTGGAGCCAAGGGTACGGTCAAATATAATCACGACGAGGAACCCGATGGATTATACGAAGAATACCAGACTGCACTGTACGCCATTATGGGTAAACCGCAGTGGGAAGCTCACGTCAAAGGCAAAAAGTACATGCCGACCGACTTCATCGAGCACACGGCCGAAGATGAAAAGCACAGTGGCCAAGGCGTAATCTTTGGCACAAAGCCGCTACCAATATTAATTCCCTACATTAAGGTCCTAACAAAACGCGGGGATCTAGTTCTAGAAGTATTTTGCGGATCGGGGTCAACGCTGATTGCCTCGACCATGCTAAAACGTCGGTGCAACATTATGGAGAAATCTCCGGTTTATGCCGAAGTTGCAATGAAGCGTTGGGAAAAGCTGACTGGTCTTAAGCGGGAAAAGATCTCATGAGCAGGAAGCAGGATCTAGATAAGAAACGTTTGCTGGAGCAACTGCAAAAAACTCCAATAGTAGAGGCGGCTTGCAAGAAGATTGGCTTGCCGCGCTCTACTTACTATAGATGGCGTAAAGAAGATGAAGATTTTGCGGATGCGTGCGACGAAACGATTGAAATTAGCGTCAGCAGAATTAACGATCTAGCCGAATCGCAGCTGATTAATGCAATCAAGGAGCAGAACATGTCAGCAATTACGTTTTGGCTAAAACACCACCATTCAGGATACAGAAGTAAACTACAGCTAGATGCAAGGATTTCTACCGTTCAGCAGGAGCTTACTCCTGAGCAAATTGAAACGGTTGGCAATGCACTACGCCTAGCTGGCTTAACTTACGAGGATAATCAAGATGAAAAAAACTAATGAACTACAACAGGAACTTTTTACTAACCGTGAAATGCGAGCAAAGGTAGTTACTAATAGCCACGAATGGTTCTTTGCGACCTACTTTGCCGATCATATGACACACGCTAATGCCAAGCTCCATAAAAACTTGTTTCAGATTTCTGAAGACAACGATTTGGAACTGGCAGTAATTATGGCGTTTAGAGGATCTGCTAAATCGACCATCATGACAATGTCATACCCAATATGGGCAATACTGGGAGTGCAGCAAAAGAAGTTTGTGCTAATTGCAAGCCAAACGCAGTACCAGGCTCGGGTTCACCTAATCAACATTAAACGGATACTTGAGACAAACGATCTGCTAAAGAACGACCTCGGTCCATTTGTTGAACAACGTGAAGAGTGGGGTGGAACTTCGCTTTACATTCCAAAGTTCAACGCTAGAATCACTGCTATTTCTGCCGATCAGAGCGTGCGAGGCATCCGCCACGGAGCCTTCCGACCAGACCTGATAATTGCCGATGATGTTGAAGATACTAACTCGGTTAAAACCAAAGAAGGTCGCAACAAAACCTTCGATTGGTACACTAGCGAGATCATACCCGCTGGGGATACCTACACAAAGCGTATTGTGGTTGGAAATTTACTTCACGAAGATTCACTTCTGATGAGACTTAAAGGTCTAATCGGCAACGGAGATATCGACGGAGTGTTCTGTGAATGGCCGATCGTTAAAGATGGCTCGCCAACCTGGCCGGCAAAGTTCCCAGATAATAAGGCAATCGAAAAACTCCGTCGCTCGGTTTCCAACCGAATCGCCTGGGAGCGTGAATATATGCTCAACCTAGTAGCTGACGATGAACAGATCATAACCCGTGAAATGCTTCACTACTATGACAGCTTACCGAACGCTCTGAGAGGTGAATCAACTCGAATCGTGCTTGGGGTAGACCTAGCCATATCTGAAAGCGACAAAGCCGATTTCACCGCCATACTCAGCATCGAAGTGCGCGGGCATAGTAATAATATGCGGATGTACATTAAACCGCACCCAGTTAACAAACGAATGTCCTTTAATGCGACAGTAAGCACTCTTAAGGGGCTGGACTCGGCTAATTACCAACCCAAGATATACATTGAACAGACTGCTTACCAAGCCGCCGTAGTCCAGGTCCTGAAAGCAGACGGGCTTGATGTGGAGGGTGTTACGCCAAAATCTGATAAACGCTCTAGACTCAGCATGATAGCCGACAAAATTGAGCGCGGTGTAATTGTATTCCCGAGTAGCGGAGCAGAAGAACTGATAACTCAGCTAATAGGTTTTGGGGTTGAGAAGCACGACGACCTAGTTGATGCACTTACAATTGCCGTTCTAGAACACCTACGTAATGGCGGTTCAAGTGGGAGCGTATCATTTGGTGATGCACGAGATGTATTTGGTCCAAACTGGGGCACAACTAATTGGGGTAAACCCAGATACAGACGCAAGCGCGACTACTGGAATCAAAGGTTGGATGATTTTGACGAAGCTACTAGAGGCTAGACTTAAAAAATGTTTGCGGTACCCTTTGTACTGAATAAGAAAGGATTAACAGGTGATAAACTACAAAAAGTGGATGCAAAAAAGATCGGGAACCAGTTTTCGAGGGTACATACTATCCGACTACGATCAGCTTTGCTCAACTTTCGGACAGCCTGCCAGTAAAGGAGACGGCTACAAGATTGATGTGGAGTGGATTGTAGACACGCCTTATGGAGTTGCGACCGTCTACAACTACAAGGATGGCCACGCTTACCTTGGTAAAAGAGGTTTAGATGTAGGGCAAATATGTGAATGGCATGTCGGAGGTAAGAGTGATGAGGCGTACCAATGGGTCAAACTAGAGCTTCAAGAAAGGGCAATTGATGGGATGCGCTAATTCTGGCGCATCACCTCGTCCATAGTGAGCCCTGACTTATCCTTCCATGTAACCCATGCATTCACATTATGGCCAGTTGCAAACCCACCAGCATGGTTAGGACTTTTAAACGCTACGTTTTCAGTCAACTCAACGACTTCACCGATATCTTTGCCTGACTTGGCGAATATCTCGTTTCGTTCGGCAAGTGACTTAGGCCATTTGCTAGCCCAGCTTGGCGCAAAGCTCTTGTCGATTTGGGATCCACTTAGAATCACGAATTTGTCACCTCTGAATTGGGCTTTGGCTTGAGTTTTCTTGGCTGTACAGTACCAAATATCTTCTTCTGTTTTTTTGCTGGAGAAGATATCGTAACCCAGTGAGGTCAGAACTAGCTGGCTATCATCTAACATGCGCTCGAGAATGTGCAGACGGAACTCGTGGACGTTGTTCTTGGCAGGTACAGTACGGTTTTCAATGTCCATACTTCCAGACTGCGCGCGTTCAACTGCTAGTGATTCAAGATACCTAACGTCTGTTTTGCCAAGATCATTTGTTGGAGAAACAATGGCAACGGCCACATCCCAAAACTGCTTCTTTTGTTCGTGATCTCGCATCCTGTGAATGAAGTTCTCAGTCTCACCGATGTAACCTTTTGAGTCTTCGGTGCTAATTAAAAAGTATAGCGCTGGCTGGAGTAGCTCGGTCCGCTTCTTGATTGAGCCAAGTTGCAACCGGGGGATCACGAAGGCTTTGATGGGGCTGTCACTAAGTTCTATTATTCTGACACCCTCTAATGTGCCGTCTGGTAAATAAGTTTGGATAAGTCGTGGATTCATATCATAAGTATACCCCAATAATTAGCTAGACTTACAGATGGGTTGGCGGTACTGTTTGATGTACAGCCATGCTAGACAATAATACTCAGCAATTAAAATACTGTCTATACGCAAGAAAATCATCCGAACAAGATGAGCGACAAGCGATGTCGATCGATTCGCAAATCAAAGAGATGATGATGCTTGCCGATCGTGAAGGCCTTAATGTGGTCACCATGAAGCAGGAGAGTTTCTCTGCCAAGAATTCAGGCCGAAGACCAGTATTCAACCAGTTACTCGAAGATATCGAGGGAGATGCATATAATGCGATCCTTACGTGGGCGCCAGACAGGCTAAGCAGAAATGCCGGGGACCTTGGCTCGCTTGTGGACCTAATGGATACCGGCAAACTACTTCGTATTAGGTCATTCAGCCAATCGTTTAGTAATACTCCGAACGAAAAGTTCATGCTGATGATCCTCTGCTCACAGGCCAAACTTGAGAATGATAACAGAGGTGAGAACGTAAAACGTGGCA
>CAYSEY010000006.1:19045-21065 GCA_964430405.1 uncultured Candidatus Saccharibacteria bacterium | reverse complement strand
TCAAGCTGCTCTTGCAATTTACGTTCATTGTCGCGCAATTCAGCAGCCTTTTCGAACTGCAGATTAGCCGCTGCCAGCTCCATTTGCTCGGTTAATTGCTTCCCAATGTATGCCAGCTCATCTTTTGGTACCTTAGTAAAATCAATCGATTCTAAGTCGGCTTTTTCAGCTTCTACTTCAGCTTGCATACTGGCTGCGATTGCTTTTTTGATTGAGGTTGGAGTTATGTTGTGCTCCTTGTTGTATCTTTCTTGAAGTTCCCTACGATTTTTAGTGATCTCAATAGCTCGTTGCATGCTGCCTGTCATCATATCGGCATACATGATCACCTTGCCATCCTGATGTCGAGCCGCCCGCCCAATAGTCTGTATCAGGCTGGTTTGGGAGCGCAAAAATCCTTCCTTGTCAGCATCAATAATCGCCACCAAACTAACCTCTGGAAGGTCTAGCCCCTCCCTGAGTAAATTTATGCCAATCAATACGTCATAAATTCCCGCTCTCAAATCCCTCAATATATCGCTACGATCCAGAGTATCTACATCTGAGTGTAGATACTGCACCTTTATATTTAGTTCGGTTAGATAGTCGGTTAAATCTTCAGCCATGCGTTTCGTTAGAGTCGTTACGAGCACACGTTGATGCTTACTGGTGCGATCTCTGATCTCCGCTACTACATCGTCTACCTGGTGCTCGCTCGGTCTAACTTCAACTATCGGATCTAGTAAGCCTGTTGGGCGGATAATCTGCTCTACGGTCTGTTTTGATCTGCTCATTTCATATTCATTAGGTGTTGCCGACACATATATAACTTTATTAATATGCCTCTCAAACTCACTAAAGTTTAGTGGACGGTTGTCTAATGCTGAAGGCAATCTAAAGCCGTGTTCAATTAAAGTTTCCTTGCGAGCTTTATCGCCATTGTACATTCCTCCAACCTGCGGAATTGTCATGTGGCTTTCATCGATTAGCATCAAGAAGTCATCAGGAAAATAGTCCATAAGTGTAGCTGGCTGCTCACCTGGCTCACGATTAGTCAAATAACGAGCGTAGTTTTCAATCCCCTTAACGTAGCCAGTTTGCTCCATGATTTCGATATCATACTTTATTCGACTTTCTAGTCGTTGCGCCTCAATAAATTTAGCAGTGTCTTTAAAATATGCAATCCGCTCCTCAGCTTCGGACTTTATACTGACTATAGCCTTCTCAAGCTGTTCGCGTGGAGTTACATAGTGCTTAGCTGGGAATATTTTTAAAGTATCTAATTTCGATATAATCTCACCGGTTAAATAATCAATTTGCTTAATACTATCAATGTCATCACCAAAGAACTCTATTCGATAGGCACACTCTTCACCGATAGGGAAAATATCTAAGTTTTCTCCACGTACCCTGAAAGTTCCGCGCTCGAAGCTTACATCGTTGCGACTGTACTGTATATCGTTAAGTTGGCGCAATAATTTATCACGCTTACGCATCTCACCAACCTTAAGGCTAAGTGACATCTCCGAGTAGTCATCAATGTTACCTATGCCATAGATACAACTCACCGAGGCGATTATAATTACGTCCTTGCGACTCAACAAGCTGGCAGTAGTAGCGTGCCGTAACCTATCAATCTCTTCATTAATTGCGCTATCTTTTTCGATGTAAGTATCGCTACGGGCAATATAAGCTTCGGGCTGATAATAATCAAAATAGCTAACAAAATAATGTACGGCATTTTCCGGGAAGAACTCCTTGAACTCCCCATACAGCTGAGCAGCTAAAGTTTTATTATGGCTGAGTATTAAAGTTGGCTTGCCGTAATTAGCGATCACATTTGCCATTGTGAAAGTTTTACCTGATCCTGTAATACCCAGTAGAGTCTGCTGGTCGTACTTTTGCCTTAATAAGCCATCGGATAGTTTTTCGATTGCCTTTGGCTGATCCCCATTAGGCGGGAACTTAGAATGTAGTTTAAAATTGTTCACGCTACTATTGTAGCAATATTAGCGTCCTACAAGTACGGTTCGGATTACCT
>CAYSEY010000006.1:0-19035 GCA_964430405.1 uncultured Candidatus Saccharibacteria bacterium | reverse complement strand
CCAAAACTTGTACAGATGCTTCGGAACTATAATACTCAATTCGAACTTTTTTGTTTTTTGTTGTAAGCATTCTTTTTGTTTTTTAATGATATTAAACTAATTGTCTATCAGCATAAGTGTTTTGTCAACCACTAACAACCGTTACGGTCTATTGGTTGCTTAACAATATCTAAGGGATTTATGGTACTGCTAAATGGCTGACCAGCTCCGGGTGATCTCTGCACCTGAAAATGGACCTGGTTACCGGTATGGACATACCCCGCTCGTATCGGACCAGCATTGCCACCCTCCCCCGTTTTACCAATCACCTGTCCTCTACTAACTTGCTGGCCAACACCAACTTCAATCTGACTCAGATGGCCATAAAGAGTAAATAAATTCGGCTCGTGCTCAATAATCAAATAATTGCCAAAGCCACCTGGGTCTGAAGGGTTATTAACATTAATTACTTTGCCTCCTCGCGCTGCGTAAACATCAATAATATCATTGTATAGATTTCCGTTCACTACCCTCAAATTTCCAGTACCAATAAGGTCTACGCCTTTGTGTGGATTGCCACTGTTGCGACTTGCGCCATAACAACCACTACCGCCCGGGCTTCCCGGTCCGCGCATTTTAGATATTGCTGTATTAACAGGCCAAATCATACTAGTATTATCAGGTCGGCTTGAAGGAAGAATGGTATTGCTACTTAAGGTTCCATTTAATGTCCTAGATACCTCGTATATATCCATAGAGCCCTTTGTTACGCGCACACGATACTCAACATTGTTTATGTCGCGCGGATATCCCTTAGCCTGCTCCAAGGCTGCCTCGGGGAGACAAGTGATAGTTAGGCTGTTCGGAGAAGTTTTGAAAGAACCATTCTGCCCAACAAAATTCTTGCTAGCAATCACGTTAACTCCATTATCGGAGGTTATGTCTAGCGTAAACTCAGCCTTAATGCCAAAGGGTAGGTTATCCCTGAACGTAACACACACACCTATAGATTTTTGATCGTTAGTTGGCCAAACCGTTAGTTTTTCGTAAGGGCCAAACCACTGCACCGGACCAATTTCATTGACACTAGTACGCCAAGCCTGGCCGTCAGCCGTATCCACCAATGAACCTCGGCAGATATAGAGACTCTGAACTTGCCCGTAATTATTTGTACAGACCTGCATATTTGGCATACCAGCATACATAACACCCCGATTACCTGATGCTTGACTAAACCGTACAATTACAAGCCCGGCGATAATTACTACTAAAATAACAACTACTGCCATCCAGGGTCTAAATCTGTATTTGGATTTAGTTAATTTTTTACTTGTGCGAATTTTGGTTTTTTTTGCCATAAGCGAATTTATATTATTATCTTACTTAATCTTTACTTAGTCAATTTTTTGGTATTAATTACTTTACTTGTCGCCTTATATATTTCGGCTGTCATAATATTGATAATTCCCGCCACCCAAGGAACCAACAAGAGCTGCCAACTAACCTCCGTGATTTGTAGATAGCCGCCCAATGGAGTAGTCACCAAGAGGACTTCCAAAATAAATCCTAGCCCAACAGTTAACAATAAGAATCGGTTCTGTTTATGGTTCTCAAAAACTATAGAACGATGAGAGCGCGAATTAAATGCATTACTCCACTGCACGGCTATCAGACTGAAAAAGCTCACCACCCGAGCTGTTGACTCATCGCTAACCCTAACCAACACGATATAGATAGTAAAAACTATTGTTGCCATTACAACCGATTGAAACGCTACCCTAAAATAATCTGCACGATTAAGTAGTGGATCGTGTGCGGGTCTGGGAGGCTGGTGCATTTGGTCCGAGTGAGCTTCTTCTACACCAAGCGACAGTATCATCGGCGTATCTGTAACTAAATTACTAATAAGAATCATGATGGCTGTAAACGGAATGGGCATCCCTACCAAAAGTGCAGCTACAATTACGATAGTTTGTGAAAAATTTGAACACAGTATATATACAAGCATTTTACGGATATTTGCATAAATTCGTCTCCCCTGAGCAATAGCATCTACAATCACCGAAAAGTTGTTATTTAATAAGACTATATCTGCCGCATCTTTAGCTAAATCAGTTCCTGAGCCCATAGCAATGCCAACATCGGCCTTAACAAGTGCAGGCGCATCATTCACACCATCACCAGTCATAGCAGTTATATGATCTAGCTTTAATGCTTCGAGTATTTTGTATTTATACTCTGGAAGTACACGACCAAATACGTGTGAGGTTTTAAGTTTGTCCGCCAGAGATTGAGTTGATTGCTTAACCGCCCATGAAGCATCTAGTGTTTTGTCATCAGAATTACCAATCCCCACTTTGTCTGCAATCATTTTAGCAGTTTGAGCGTGATCACCTGTTAGCATATATACCTCTATGCCAGCATCTCTGGCCGATTTCACGGCGGCTGAAGCTGAAGATCTTAGGCTATCCGAAAATCCCACTAATCCTATAAAACCAAGGTTGTTTACCCCAGATTGATTACCGGCAACTGCGATAACCCTCATGCCGTTTGATGTCATTCGACTAATTTCAGCCTTGATCTGACCAAACAAACCTTTGCCAACGTGACACTCCACTAGAATACTCTCAGGTGCTCCTCGCAAGAACTTAGCCTTAGTATTACCTCTTTGCCATACTAGTGAGCTCCAACGATTCTTCTGTACAAACGGTAAGTATTCTTTCTCCTCCCATCCAACCTGTCTTTTTGTCTTAGTCTCTACATAATCACGAATCTGTTGCTCGATAGAGTACTTGTCATAGCTCGCCGATGGACTAACTGAGAGCTGAAGTAGTTCATTAAACTGCTTTTCATTCAAACTCGGATTGCGCCAAACTTCATTCAATGTAAGTTTATCAGCCGTTAATGTTCCTGTTTTATCGGTTGCAATTGCAGTGATCATACCAAGAGTTTCGATGGCAGAAATCTTTCTGACCAATATTTTGTGTTTCGCCATCGCCGATATACCAGCCAACATAACAACCGTTAATGTAAGTGGTAACCCTTCGGGTATGATCGAAACAACCAATGCTATACAGAATCGCAACAGCTCAAGTGAGTTAATACCGCGAAAATAGCCAATCGCAAAGATAACCAGACCTGATAGCAACGAGAATACAATCAACATCTTGATAAGTTTAGATATCTTCTGTGCGATAGGGGTTGAGTCAAAATTATTTAAAGTCAAAGCTGCCATTTGACCAAATTGCGTATTGCTACCAGTAGCCGTAACCACCATTAAACCCTCGCCTTCAGCAACATAGCTTCCTCTAAATACCATATTTGTTTTTTGATACAACTTAGTTGAGGCTGGGATTGGTTTAACCTGTTTTTCTATGGGCAATGATTCTCCGGTCAAGGCTGACTCGAGAACCATCAAACCACTCACTTCAATTAACCTCCCATCTGCTGGAACCTTTTCACCGCTTGATATCTTTACGACATCACCTGGAACAATATTTTCAATCGAATCCTTCTTTTCCGTTCCATTACGTACAACCCACACGCGAGCTGCGTCATATTTTCGCAATCCCTTCAGGACTCTATTAGATGAGATTCTTTGTATATACTCGATAAACGCATTTATAGCCAGAACAACCACAATCACTATAGAATCCTTACTACTACCCGTAGCAAAACTTAATCCTGCTGCGACCAGTAAGATTATGGCAAATGGGTTTAAGAATGGATCAAACAAATCTTTAACCCAACCCCACCGATTCTTGGTTACAAGTTGGTTCTTACCGAATTTATTTAGGCGTATATCAACTGAAGAGTTCGATAAGCCATCTTCGCTCGTATCAAGTTCTTTTAGAGTAGCTTCGATGCTGATATGTGAAAAATCTGGCATTATCTAATCTCAATAATCAAATAGCTCATGGCTATATTATCCATGAGCTATTTGATTATAACAATATGATTAGCCGCCAAGAACCGCGGCAGCAAAGCTCTTGTAAACCAGAAATATTCCTACCAAAACAAATGCGGCACAAATCATTATTACCGTTAGCTGATTAGTCCTTGTCATCGGTTGGTTATTTTTAGATGCTCGAGTCTTTGTTTTTTTAGCGGCCATACCTTCTCCTATCTATATAATTGTAATGCTTATATACAAGGTTACTAGCTAGTAACGTAGGAGTCAAATTCTAATTTGCAAATATAGCATCAAGTCGAGGCTTGTCGAATCCTACTATTATCTCGCCACCAGCATCAATTACCGGTACCCCCATTTGTCCAGATTTATCCACCATTTCCTGTACTCTATCACGATTCTCTGCTAAATCTACATACTCATACTCTACCTTGTGTTCTGCAAAATAATCCTTAACGTGCTTACAAAACACACAAGTTGGTGTGGTATAGAGAATTACTTTCTTATCTTTTTGATCAGCCATATTACCTCCGTTTTTACTATACTAAGTATAGCACTTATTTTTGCTTTGCCAAATAAATCGATACTTGTATCGCCGCCTTAGCACCTTCTCCAGCAGCCGTAATGATTTGTTTCTCAACTACTTCGGTGATGTCCCCTGCTGCAAAAAGACCAGGAGTGGAGGTAGAGTTAAGCTCATCAATTAGTATCTCACCTGCCTTATTGAGCTTAACTAAATTATCTAGGTAATCAGTGGCAGGTATCGAACCAACCTCAATAAACACTCCAGATACCGGCAGGTCTTTTTCTAGTCCTTCTTGTGACTTGACCCGCACCAGCCTAACAACCTTATCTCCCTCTACAGATGCCACTTCGCTATTATTCATTATTCTTACATGTGGCAAATCAGTAACTTTTTCAATCATTACAGGGTCACCAGTTAGCTCAGGAGTAATATTAATGATATAAATCTGATTAACAAGCTTACTGATATTTAGAGCTGCATCTAATGCTGCATTGCCACCACCAATAATCGCAACATCCTTACCCTTAAATAATGGGCCATCGCACCATGCACAGTAAGTAACACCCCTATTTAAGAATTCATCTTCTCCCTTAACTCCCAGCTTTCGAGGAATCTTTCCGCCTGCAATTATAACCGCTCCTGCCGTCTCTTTAGTGCCATCACCTAAATCCACGCGAAAATGATCATTTGCTTTAGAGATTTTTTTAACACCACTAATAACAACTCTAAGCTCAACATCATCCTTGAACTCCTCTAGGTGCTCTTCAAATTTCTTTACTAACTCAGGGCCAGTAATCATACTAAAGCCAAGGTAGTTTTCAATATCACTACTCCATGCAGCTTGTCCACCAATATCCTTACTGATAATCAAAGTTTTAAGCTTTTTACGTGCAGCGTAGACACCAGCTGTCATCCCGGCAGGGCCTGCACCAATAATAATTAGGTCATACATTTTACTCATAGCTTAGCCATTTCCTTTGGTTGATAATCTTTTGGTGCCCTAGCCAGCAGATTAAGCAACCGCTCTTTAGTTAGTAATCCTGCTTGAGCACCTAATTTCTGAGCTACGCTCATTGGATTGATTGGTGCCCACTTTAATGCAGTAATTATGTCTTCTCCCCGCACCAACGCAGCCACAAAAGTGGAGGTGTAGGCATCACCGCAACCCGTTCGGTCATACGGTGCTTTTGGATCTGGATAATTGCGCATACTCCATATTGTCTGGCCATCGTTAGCGAAACTACCGTTTGGCCCATCTGTTATTACCACAATTCTTGGTCCATAAGTATGAAGGGCTTTTATTAAAACAGGGATATCGCGAGTACTCTTGCCGGTAATTAGCTGTGCTTCCTCTAAGTTTACGGCAAACAATTCGGTTCTTTCATATAGTTTCTTAAGCTTATTAACACCTTCTCTTATCTGAAAAGTTCCGGGCTGAAATGCCAATTTTACGGACGGATTTTCGTCAAGGTATCGCTCTATATCAGCATGGATATGTCGTGCTTTTTCCCCAATTGAGCTTAAGTATATCCAACGTGGCTGGCGAGACTCACCGATGTGTGGCCACACATATGGATATGGCTCGTGCTTGATTAGAATTGTACGATCCGCACCATACCACAGTACGTAGTGATAATTGCTAGCCATTCCTTTATTAATGTGTACGAATTCCGTAGACACTTTATGTGTTCTTAGACTCATCAGAATGTCCTCGCCAACTTTGTCGTCACCGATATTTGCATATAAGCTAGAGTTTAAACCAAGCTTTGCAAAGCATACGGCTGCATTTGGGCTGTTACCAACACCATTAATCACAACTGATTCACCAAATGGAATCTTTGTACCAAATGTCATACATAGTAACGGATGATGGGTTTTTTTGTCGTCTTCAATTTCTGCCTCATGTGGCAAAAGCTTTATAAATGCGTCCGTTACAACATCACCAATACTTAATACATCAATTTTTTGATCCAACCTTACAGTACCTCCGTAGTAGTTTTTATTGTCCTAAGTGCCGGTTTTTTTAGAATGCCCGACCGCGTCCCAAAGACCTCCGAGACCGAACATGCATTGGCGCTGGCTAACGTCAATGCCTCTGGAATACTTCTTTGTTGAAAAAGAGCTGATAAATAGCCGGCGCAGAATACATCATTACAGCCAGTTAGGTCTAGGGGGTTGAGCTTTCTATAAACTCCACAGCTGTATACAGTGCTATCCTCAAAAGCATAAGCTTCTTTAGTTACATCATACAGCAAAATTGACTTAGCACCAAAAGCGTTAAGCTGGCGGATAATCTCTATAGGGTGGCTGATTTTATCAAACACTTGCGGTACTAAGGTTATTGGCATCATCACTATATCCGCTGTTGTCATTACGAAATCTAATTGTTTTTGCCGATAGTCACGCAGATCCATAATATTTACAGCCAACTGTGCGCCATTGGCATGGGCCCAGGTTGCGAAGAATTTATATAACTTGAAATTATATGGTAGCTCTGCCAAATACAGTAGCCTTGTTTTTAAGCCCGGAAACTTAAGGTCCTTGCCACCTAGACTGTGAGATGAACTCCTGTAGTTTAGGCCGATCTCATGTCCTCGTTCGGTAACAATGTGAAAATTCATATCAGTATGATGCTCTGGATTATTAACCAAAAGTTCATGCTCTATCTGCTCATACTTTGCGATTATCTTAATTTGATTTGCCAAATGGTCTTTTCCAGTTCTTGCGATACAGCCAACCTTAATACCTTGCCTTGCAAAAGTAATTGCTGAGTTTATACCGCTACCACCAACTTCATATACTGCATTTTCGATTTTATAAGTTGAGTCTGCCTGCAAGGTGATGCTAGCATCCCTGGTAATTTGGCTCGGCTTTAAATCTTTACCACTAGCAAAGATGTCAAAGCCTGCCGAACCGACGCTGACCATATCCAAGTTCATCTATTTCTCCTTGATAATCGCTCTTACCTGCTTAATTATAGCATCGCTATCAAGTCGGTATTCTTTCCACAATTCCCCAATAGTCCCTGATTGTCCAAATCTATCATTAACACCAATCCTTTTTATGGGCACGGGGTACGAATCAGACAATAGCTCGGTGACGGCACCACCCAAACCACCGCTAGCCTGGCCTTCTTCAACAGTAACGACCCTCTTAGTTTTGCGAGCACTCTTTAATATGGTTTCAGCATCAAGAGGCTTAATGGTTGGAGAGTTTATAATCTCAACACTAATTTGATCTTTTTCTAATTCTTTGGCGGCTAACAAAACTTCATATAGCAATGGACCGCAAGCTATAACCGTAACATCCTTCCCCTCGCGCATCACTAATGCCTTTCCAATCCCAAAGGGTGTATCTTTATGAGTAATTACTGGAGTCTTCTCGCGTGCTAGCCGTAGGTAGCCAGGATGGCTTGTCTTTGCAAGTGCCACTGTAGCTTTTCGTGCTTCAATACTATCGCAAGGTACCACCACAATCATATTTGGCAAAACCCTCATTAGAGCAATATCCTCAAGCATTTGGTGAGTTGCCCCATCCGGCCCAACCGACACCCCCGAGTGGCAACCGACTATTTTTACATTTTGATCATTCAAACAAATTGTAGTACGAATCTGTTCCCAATTTCGACCAGGACTAAAACTAGCATAGCTAGTAACAAACGGTTTCTTTCCAACCGCCGCCAAACCACTCGCTACTGTCACTAGATTTTGCTCAGCAACGCCAATTTCTATAAATCTCTCCGGGAATGTTTTTGCAAACGGCTCGACTTGAGTTGACTCTTCAAGATCGGCTGTTAAAGCAACGATATCATCACTGGAGCCTCCAGCCTCGACTAAACCCTCACCAAAGCCCTTACGGTTTGGCTCAAACAACATTTTGTCTGTAAATATATCCGGATTTAAATGCTTGCTACTCATGTTCGCTCCTTATTTTCCCATTTAAGGTTCTTAGCCTCTCTAAAGCAGCTTTAGCTTGCAACTGCTTTGGAGGTTCACCTGGTACATCTTTGAGCCCTGGAGGCATACCGTGCCATCTAAAATCAAATTCCATGAAGTCAACACCTCGACCTGGAATAGTGTGAGCAACAATGCATGTTGGTTTCTCAAATATTGCTTTGCTTTGTTCGCAAGCCGAAATTATTTCTTCGAAGTTATGACCATCTATCTCTATCACATGCCAATTGAAAGCCTGGTACTTCATAGCAAATGGCTCAAGCGGCATTACATCTTCCGTCATTCCGTCAATCTGAATATTATTCCGGTCCACAATCACCGTTAAGTTATTCAACCTATTTTTACCCGCAAACATAACAGCCTCCCACGTATTACCTTCTTGATGTTCGCCATCACTGGTAAGACACCAAATTCGTGACTGTTTTTGACCATCCATACGGAGTCCATATGCCATGCCCGACGCTTGACTAACGCCACTTCCAAGCGGGCCACTCGTAGTTTCTAATCCGGGCAATCTAGTTCTTTCTGGATGACCCTGCAAGCGACTACCAAACTTTCTTAGCGTTTTCAGTTCGTTACGCGGAAAGTATCCTACTTCGGCCATTGTTGCATATAAAACAGGATTTATGTGGCCATTACTCAACACCAATCGATCGCGCTCAGCCCAATTTGGCTCTCGTGGTTTATGGCGCATAACTTCGAAATATAACGCCGTAAAGATATCTGCCATTCCGAGTGGACCAGCAGTATGGCCACTGCCAGCCTCAACTAGCATATGAATTATATCCTGACGAATCTGATTAGCAATTAGTTCAAGTTCTTTTGTTGTATGAATCATAGTAAATATGTTAAAAACTCCGAATACTGATTGAGTGGATCTTCGGCATCAAAAAGAGCGCTGTTTATATTTACCGTATCAAACCCACTCTGCAGTACCTTTTTAGCATTCTTAACAGTAACACCTCCATCTAGACCTATTTCGGCAGTTGGGAAAATATCCCTAGCCTCCTCCAGCCTACCAAGTACTTCCGGTTGTAGCTTTGCTCCAGAAAAGCCAGCCGGATAAGCCATTAATAACACGTGATCAAGTAATTCTTTCATAGGTATTATTTTGCTAAATTTAGTTTCTGGGTTAATCGCCACCCCCGCCTGCAAGCCAGACTTCTTTATCCGTTCAAGTTGCGGAGTTATGTCTTGCCCACACTCCAGCTGAATTATTATCAAATTAGGGTTTAAGGTAATTGCTAATTCAACATACTCTTTGGGATCAACTACCATAAGATGCAGATCCATTTTCAACTCGGTCATTCGTGCCACTTCTTCAAGCTGTATAGTACGATTATCTACGTATTCCCCGTCAATTATGTCAACTTGGAAACGATCTGTTAGCTGACGAATTACGCCCAACCGCTGCTGATATTCTTCCTTAGATTTAGCTAGTATTGCAGGTACTATCTTAGTCACAGTCCTGTCTCCTCTTCGATGGTTTCTATTTCCTCAATTCGCCTTTTGTGTCTAGCTAACTCCGAAAACGGCGTTTCAAGCCATGTTTTTGAAACCCCATATAGCTCCTTATTGGAAAGCTCGCCCGAAGATAAACTCAGCACATTGCTATCATTGTCCTGACGAGATTCAAAGGCCTGATGTTTGTCACTCGCCATTATTGCTCTAATGCTCTTGATCTTATTGGCAGCTATCGCCATGCCCTCCCCGCTATGACAAACCAAAATACCCATAGAACCAGGATTCTCGGCGACCGCCAATGCAACCTTCTTTGCATAAACAGGGTAGTCATCGTCAGGATCGAGCTTGTATGGACCCATATCGAATACCTCGTAATTAGATTCCAACTTTTGGGCCAGTTCATTCTTTTTCAAAAACCCAGCGTGATCAGCAGCAATAAAAACTTTCATTTACTAGCCCCGTTAATATTAAGTAACGAATTAGGAACACATCGTACAAACAAACCCATAAGAGAGGCGTAGATAGCTCTAAATCGAGAGAAGTGCAGAGTATATAACACCGCAATCCGCATTGTCATTGAAGCATCTTCCCAACCAAAGCAACCATCTCAACCAATCTATTGCTATAGCCCCATTCATTATCGTACCAGGCAACTACTTTGACCATATTACCGCCAACAACGTTAGTTAAGCTAAGATCCGCAATAGCGCTTGAGGGGTTGCCAATAAAGTCCGAGCTAACCAAACTCTCCTCTGTCCAATCTAAAATACCTTTAAAATGATTTTCTTGGGCTGCCTTTTTTATTGACTCATTAACAGCCTCAACCGTAGCATTTTTCTTTGTCAAAAAGGTGAAGTCAGATAAGCTGACTACAGGCGTAGGAACCCTAATGCTCAATCCGGCAAAAACACCAGCCAGCGCCGGTAATGCTTTGGCAGCAGCAATTGTTGCTCCAGTTGTGGTAGGCACTATATTTTGAGCCGCCGCTCGAGACTCTCGAATATCCCCGCGCGCCGGACCATCCTGCAGCGACTGACTTGCTGTATAGCTATGTACCGTGGTCATCATGGCTTTTTGTATACCAAAATCACGCTCAATAACCGCAGCCACCGGAGTAATACAATTTGTAGTACACGATGCATTAGATATTACATCGATTGACTTATCAATCTCAGTCTCATTAACACCAATTACGTGTGTACGAACATTTTTATCATCACCCTTAGCCGGTGCGCTAATTACTACTTTTTTGGCACCGGCCTTCACATGCATTCCAGCAGCTTCACCTGTCGTAAATAAGCCAGTAGATTCAATAACTACATCGATATTCATTTCCTTCCAAGGTAGTTTAGTTGGATCTTTCTCAACCAACACCGGAATACTTCGACTAACAACCTTATCGGTTTTGTTATCAAAGAAAGATACTACTAAACCCTTGTCGTCATAACTTACATCCTTGTGATATTCGCCATAATTACTATCATGTTTGAGTAGGTAAGCTAAAACCTTGTTATCAGTAAGATCGTTGATGGCAACAACCTCCATATCCTCCCGATCAAAAGCGATCTTGAATGCGCTGCGTCCGATTCTTCCGAATCCGTTAATTGCAACTCGAATCATACAACTACCTCCTAAATACTTATGCTTAATATTATATCATCTTAGCTGGGTGTAGGAGGGTTGGGTGGCTGATTATTTTTATCAACAAGCTGTACCGGAACTGCAGTTGGGGCAGGCCTAGTTGCAGGTGTAATTGATGGCGCCGCAGAAAGCATGTCAACACTCCTCCCGGGTACGATTGGTTGTTGTGGGGGCATCGGGCTTTGAGCTGGTTTTGTAGTCGTCTGAATTGGTGTTGTAGGTGCGGCAGCTACGTTGGCCTGTTGAGTATAGGCCTCATGAACTTCACGGCGACGATGATGCCGACGAATAACAATAAATAGTATAATAGCCGGAATAATAATTACTACCACAGCGACAATGATTATTGTGTAATAAACCTCTGGAGGAGTTGCTTCTTTACCTTGTTGCTTAGATTCTTCGGCTCGAGCGATAAAATCATTAGCCAAACGATGTGGCGGATACTCAGCCTTTAGTTTTTGGAAGTCACTAATTGCACTTGTGTAGTAAGCTTTAGAAAACTTCTCCAATCCATCCTCCCATAGTTTCTCACTGCCAGTTACGGCTGATGGTAACTCTAGGCTATTCTTCTTAACCAGATTTTTTAAGTCGGCAATATCCCGCATATAGTTGAACTGTGTACCACCACTCTTTTCATCGGTTACTCCATAGGTTGCAATGCCCACCACTTCACCATTCTCATTGTAGGCTGGGCCACCGGAATTACCCTTAGCAATCGAAACATCTGATTGGATCAATTTGTTATCTGTTCCGTTAGCAGTTCGAATTGCACTAACAGTACCTTTTGTTGGTGTAGGCAAGCTCTCTTCTTTATTAACAAGTTCATTTTCTGCCGCTCCAGGGAAGCCTATAACAGTTAAGGTACTGCCCTGACCTAATCCCTGGATGCTACCAAGGCTGTTATATGGATAGTTACTGCCGGTATCTAGCTTTAGTAATGCTACATCGGAGCTACGAAATCCTTCTTTTTCTACATCTGCGTACGGATCATAGTCACTATCCACCAGTTTAGCCTTAACCACACTACTGCTGAAATTGAAATTTTTAAGATCTTTCAAATCAAATTTCACCGCTTCGTTAGAAAGCTGTATGGCATATACACCATCTTGTTTAGTCTCACGTATTTGTGTTGCATCTAAGTCCGGATCAGACAGTGAGCCAAGGATTGTTTTTAGAGCAGTTTTATCACCAGTTGCTGCACGAGCTGCATATGTATCAGCTGTTGTTTGAGTAATGAGATTAGCCTTAACTAAAAAGTTAAGGTAACTCTTGATAATTGGCTGGTTACCAACCGCAATACTCACAGCTAACACATCTGCTCCGGTCGAGCGCACTACATGGCCATTAGTACCTATGTATCCATCTGGCGTAATAATAAAGCCTGAGCCAAAACCTGCCGAACACCCCCCGGTGAAAGCCTGGATAGCCGACCCAAGTTTGAGTTCAAAGTCTGGACAATATGCAGCCGCAATTCTCACAACCGCAGGTTGGTTTTTTGCTACTACTTGAATCTCGGGATCACTTGATATAGGCTTTGTTGCTGCATTGGCTACAAAGCCATCGAGTATAGAATTACCCTTTTTAATAGCTTCTGTTCTTCCGCTAACCAGACTAGATAGCTTAGCTGCAGTACCTAGCGGAACGAATCTTAAAGAACTAATAACCGCTTCAAAGGAAGGGATATCTTCAGACTGAGAACCTACGTTTTCATAAAGAGTAGCGTTGTATGGTCGACTATTCTGAACAGTTATATAGTCGGTCTGTTTAGTTTTGTATTTTATTGAATCGTTATGCGTTACTTCGTAGCTATTTTTACGATACTTAGCACCATTAAGCTCTACCTCTTCGCTCTTTGTTAGCTTAAAAGTCACGTTTTGATCGCTTGTTGGTACAAAGAACTTTTCTGCCAATTCCGAATCGGAGCTACTTTGGCCAAATTTAGCCTTTAAGTCACTAAAAATGTCCTTTTTGCTACTAGTTACCACACTAACGTAAGTAGACCTCGTTAAGCCCAATGCTTCGGCTTGTTCGGTGGCATTGTCGGTTAGATTTTTATAGACATTAACCGTACTATAATTTGCCGGAGCATATACCTCGTCGCCTGTCTTTACATCCTTTGTGTCACCGGTCGTAATAATTCCTTCGGAATCTTGCAACTTTGTATTCACGGTTACTTCAAAACCAAGTTGTGAAGTAATCTTTTTATAATCATCTTGAGCTGGCTGAGTAGGAATTATTGAAGTAATAGAGTTAACTGCATCTTGGGCTTTGCGATGATTAGTTGCTGCCAAATACAAAATAAGGATAATTGCCAGAACTGCAAAAACTGCTAGGCTTACAAAGACTGCTTCCAAGATCCACAAAAACTTCGATGGTGCTTTTGGCTTAGTCGAATTCTGGTGATGTTGCTGGGCTTCGTGGTGAGCTGTTTGTTTCTTTTTGCGCATAATAAAACTTATGCTTATATTCTAAGTTATATTACTTATTTTTACTATGGGGCTTACAAATATTATTCTTACAATCAGCACCTTCCATTAGTGCGATTATATCTGCTTTATCATGCGCTCCACATAGAGCTTGTTTGGTATCTACATTTACAAACGCCGGAACACCCGGAAGTCCCCCGCAAGCTTCTCCTATTAGTTCATAGTGACTTTCCATCTTACGAGCGTTTTCTTCGTTGTTCCAAACTTCTAATTTATCAAGTTTAGCTCCAGTTTCCTCTTCTATTGATGCCACAATAGGCTTCATACTCATACAGTGTGGGCACGTTTCTCCGTAAAACTCTATAACCTGTCCGTATTTTTTCGCCATCACCCCTCCTTTTATTTTATTACTTTCAGTTAGTATAACTTCTAATCAAGCCTAATAACAACTATTGCGCTAAAGCTTTGTCGATCGCTTGAGTAATCGCATCCACACCATTCTCTGTATCGATCATAACTCCGTTCACGAAGAAAGTTGGTGTGCCCGGAATTTTGTAGGCATCCCCAAGAGCAGCCTGCAAGTTAATAATATCCACAACCTTTTGGCTGTCAAAATCTTTTTTGTACTGATCTATATTTGCCCCAGCTTCGCGTGCGTAACTTTCAAATTTTGACTTAGGGTCCTTTTCTTTCTCCCACTCACTTTGCCGCTCATAGAGAATATTGTGCATATTCCAAAACTTATCATTGCTTTGCAAACCAACTGCTTCTGCAGCCTGGGCGGCAGCTTGAGCATTCTTATGAATTGGTAATGGATAATTCAAGAAAACAAACTTAATTTTCCCCTCATACTTTGGTAGGATCTGATCTTTAACAACCGGATGGTACTTACCACAAGCTGGGCATTGGTAATCCCCAAATTCACTCAGAGTAACCTTGGCGTCGTTTGGCCCAAGTGTATGCCCATCTGAAAGCTTGGCTGGATCAGCCTCTACGGTTGGCCGCTCGGTGTTGGTAGCTGATGTATTAGCATCTTCAGGGCGAGTCATTGCATATATAACAAAACCAATAACCAACACTATTAATCCGACTATGATAATTGTGGGGAGATTCTTCTTCATACAAACTATTCTAGCAAGAATACTACTTTGTAAAAAGCATAACCAAAATATTGCACGTGCTAAAGCAATCTTAGTAGCGAAAAGGTAATATAGTTACATCGGTATTTAATAAGCAGATGTTATCTAGAAGCTAGTAAGAAGTGAAGTTAACTCAACTTGGCTTTGACTTCAACGAACGTTTCGACTTTGCTTGTCTTTGGGTCAAACTTCTTTAGTTCTAGTTTATCTGGAGTATTCAAAGTATTCTTAACCGTATAATATCGGCTGCCGGTAGCTTTGTTCTTAAGTACTGTTAGTACGCGTTTGGTATTCTTTGCCATAATGAGTATGAATTATATCTTATAATTAGTGTTTTTTCAACCCTTTGTTAGCACGCACTCGGCCACTTTTAGCCACACCGAATCTGTATCGTCCTTTTTGAATAAAACTACCCTATCAATAAGATAGCTTAAGGCAACTTTCTCTCGCCTTAAAGCCTCTAGTAAATCCATGGCAGCTTCCCGATGGAGCCTATTAATTAATGTTAGATGCGGCAGAAACGGCCAATCGTTTGGATCAAGATTAAGAATCTTTTTTGATACCGGTAGAAATAATTCGTTTAGACGTTCAAAGCCCAAAATATCATCAGGCTTGGCATATACACAGCAACTATCAGGACTCAAAAAAGCATCAAATTCACTAAAATTTACTCTGAATTCCTTCGGCATATTACTCAATTCAAAAAGTTCAATAGCCATATCGAGGCTAACTTGAGCGGGCGATGGCCGGACAATTGTAATGTGAGGATCTAACGTAATATGCCATCTTGGAGCATATGATTTATACTTATCTCTGAGTTTTACGAACCCAACAGATTCATCATCATTTATCGGGGTAGCAATTAGGTACCGGAGCATCACAGATCAATCGTAACTGATACTGGGCAGTGATCACTGCCCATCTGTTCGGGGTGAATTTCGGCATTTTTAATTTTCGTAACCAAACTCTTGCTTGCCAACCAATAGTCAATCCGCCATCCCACATTGTTGGCCCTGGCGTTTGCCCAGTGTGTCCACCAAGTATAATAGCCATTGCCTTTTTTGAACATTCGAAGGGTATCGACAAAGCCGGCTTTTATAAAATTATCAAAGCCACTCCGTTCTTCGGTAGTAAAACCCTTCTTGCCAACATTTGGCTTTGGCCGTGCCAGGTCATTTTCGGTGTGGGCAACGTTAAGATCTCCGCAGAATAGTACCGGTTTCTTTTTCTCCAAACTCTTGCAATAATCCAGAAATGCCGGGTCCCAGTGCTCGTGGCGGAGCGGTATGCGACTAAGATCATCTTTAGAATTAGGGGCATATACAGTTACTACATAAAACCGTTCGAACTCTGCCGCCATTACCCTGCCTTCGGTGCTACTATCCCTATCAGCATGGTCGGTAAGATTATACTTTTTGGCAATCTGTTCTGGAAAATCATTCACTACTTCGATCGGTTCGACTCTACTAAATATCGCTGTACCGCTATAACCCTTCTTTGCGGCCGAGTTCCAGTATTCATGGTAGCCAGTAAGTTCAATTTCAACCTGATCTCTTTGTGCTTTAGTTTCTTGCAAACAAACCACATCGGGCTTGTACTTTTTCATGAACTTCTGGAATTCACCTTTATTGATAACTGCTCGAATACCGTTCACGTTCCAGGAATATAGTGTGATCATCACTAAATTATACCAGAAAGCAGAAGACCCCCGACGAAATAAATCGTCGGGGGTCAAAAGTTTTTGGGCACATGACTTACATGCCCTGGCTATCTCGCCACTCGTAGTTCATCCGCTCTTCAGCCGGCGTCCCGATTTTGACATTCTTGCGAGTGCCATCCTCGTTGAACACATTCCGAGGAAACAGTTCTTCATCGAGCGGCGGATCACCCTGGACACGGCTTGCGAGCACTTCTTTGCGCACCTCATCCTCTTCTTGACAGATGAGTCTGGCGGCGTTGTAAAGGGGTCGGCCACCACCCTGCCCGCTTTAAACTAGCAGGACGGCGCGCTCAGTAAAGCGGTCTGGCATGTCGTTTCCCTTCAAACAACCTCGTCCGGGCTAAACAACTGAGTTTCGACACCCAACCCTGTGCCCAGAACCCAATCCGTGGCCCAAACCTGGCTTGTCAGACTCCAGTCGCCGAGCTGCTCCTTGAGCAGGTTCGCAGAGTTCTTGCAGTAGTCCGAGATGAGTCGCTCGGCTTCGATTGCCAACCACAAAGCGAACTGCTCCATGTCCTGGCAACCAGCCTGAATCCAGTCCAGTACAAGCATGCGCTGAACAGCCTGGCTCACTACGATCCGACCGCCCTTTGCTCCTGAACGCAGCATCGTCGGACCACCGATATCGGTCTTGTCACGAACCGAAGCCAGTGTTCGGTCTGGATTGTCCCATTGACTGAGAAGGTCGTAAAGATCGACCACCACCATGTCATAGCGTGAGATACCGAATTCGGCCATGTCAGCCAAGTCCTCATCGGACTCGTCAGCCAACAGCCCACCGTGCACCTTTGGGTGTAGGGTCACGACCTTGTGACCCAGGATGGCGCGCATGCCAATGATATCGGCCACATCAGTGACCTCCAGCCCGGCATCACGCAGATGCTTGCAGGTACCGCCAGAGCTGTGGATGTTCCAACCGAACTCAACCTGCAATTCGCGAGCGAATTCGGAAATCCCTTCCTTGTCCGCGACACTAATCAGTGCCGTCGGGTTTTCGTATGGAATGTGCAACGCATTCTCCCTTGTTGGTTGTTGCGGTCTGCATTATTATGCCAAAATATGGAGTATATTCAAGCATAAGGGCCAAAAATTTGAGATAAAATCACATGCGGACGATCGATTCCAGTTTGGGCATCAAAGATACCCAGGCGGAAAATCGCCCACATGCATACTTTATCTTGATCAATTTATTGACCCTTCCTTAGTTCGTCTTTTTGCTGACAGTTATAGCCATTGCATTGGTGTGTATTGATTCAGCACGTTTGGCCCATTTGGTAGCCATTTCATCAAGTATGTCTTCCATTACTTGACGGTCGTGCAACAAATTCCGTTGCATACGGCGGAACTGCTTGAGCGTTCTGCGTCTTTTCATATCCTTCACCTCCTTTCATCAAAGCGGTGTAATTTCATTATACACCTAATTTAACAATAGCAAGTGGCAAAGTGTGACAAAATTGTTATGTTTTTATATGACGATTCCCTGTGCAACCCCCGACTATCTAAAAATCAGAAAGATCAAATAGGTTCTTCTATTTCTGGTTATTTTCAGCCTAGTCCGGCTCGGCTGGACCGAACCCCCTGTGGGTCGTTCTGAAAAAACAGAAAGAAGAAGTTATTTGATTCCTTATTGTATTTTTAGCAAGACGAAACCCTTTTGAATACTTTTGGGGTTATCAAAAGTATTGAATGTGTAAAATATTTTCTTTTCTCTTACTTTTGACAGCAAAAGTAATACAAAACTGCCAGCCCACTAGTTCGTCTCAGAAACGTTCAGATAGTCCTCACTTCCTGTTCTGCGTAGCCCCGGCAAGCCGGGGACGTATTTGAACTATCTTCACTTTCTGATCCTCCAGGGCTGGATTTGGATACTAATTTATAGCTTATCGATCTTGGCAGCCATAATAAAGTCGTTTTCACTTAACCCTTTCACGGCATGGGTGTAGAGCTCGAGCTCGACGATATTATAAAAAATGTAAATATCTGGGTGATGACCTTCAGTGTTAGCGATATCAGCAACTTTATTTACAAACTCCATAGCTTGCTTGAAATCTTCAAACCTAAACTTCCGCTTTATGCTGTGGTCTTTAATTACTACCCAATCTTGGTGGACTTTACTAATGTAACCGTCAATATCCCCATGGGGCATTGGCGGCGTCCCTCCCTCACAAGCAAAACAGGTTCGGCTGGCTAAGTCTTTCATATCGCTCCTTCTTTTATTAACAAATCTAATTTTTTCTTTGTCCCACCCCTATTGTACTCACCAATCTTACCATC
>CAYSEY010000005.1:0-21189 GCA_964430405.1 uncultured Candidatus Saccharibacteria bacterium | reverse complement strand
GTAATGAAGGACTATTACGGACCTGGATATGATGCTATGGTATGGAGAAAGGAATTGTAAATGGCAGAATTAATTAATAAATCAGAACCAGGCAATGAAGATAACGCGCCCAGTGATTCTAGTAAAGCAAAAAAGGAGCGACTAGTATTCTTGTTAGGCGGCAAAGATTATGAAATGGATCGAATCAGAAGAGTATTAAGACGCTCTGGCACGCCCTATATCGATCGTGATGTTACCTGGGAAGGTGCTGATATTAAGAGCTATCAAGAAGATATCGATCGGATAATAGAAGAGGGCAATACGCCCGTTGCAGTTGAGCTACGTGGCGCTGACCAAGTAGAAGGCGTAGAGGTAATAGATCATCACAACGAAAAATCCGATCGACCAGCTTCAATATTGCAGGTCCTGGAAAAACTAGACATTAAGCCTAGTCTCGTTAATAGACTAGCAGGAGCAAATGACTCTGGTTACTATCCTGCAATGGAGGCGGTTATTGAGGATGAGCTTTCTGGGATGGAGAAAAGATTAAGCGAACAGGGAGTGGACGATAAAAAGAAGCAACAAAAACTTTTTAGAGCTGCTAATTGGATGTCTCTACTAGTTGATGGGGTCAGGAGAAAAGACAGGGAAAATCAAGGTGTTACAGAACAAATGGAGCAAGAAGCCGAAACTGCGATAGCTAGTGCTGAGCATGGGCCAAATGGACTTGTTATTGTAAGGCTCAATGGTGATCGTCCGTCCCCTGTAACCGATAGACTTCATTACAGCTGGCCAGAAGGCAAGTCAAACCTAATTGTTGTATGCAATCAAGACAAGGATGCGGCAGAGGTTTGGTTTTTTGGACGAGGAGATTATAGTAAGGCGTTGAGAGACAATTATCTGGTTGTACAAGAACAACAAAAGCAACAAGGTACTAGATACGGAAACGAATATCACACCTGGGGAGGGGGTACAGGGTATGGTAGTGCAGAACAGGATGCATTTTCGGCTGTGGTTGTAAGGGACCCCTCAGAAGTAATTGATTTTATTATAAACATGGAGAAAGAATAATGGCCCACCAGAAGTTAATGACTGCAGAGAAGTTGATAAAGATTCACAATGACTTAAAAGCCTTGGGGGTAGACATGATCTTGGATGGGGGCTGGGGAGTTGATGCTTTACTAGGCAAAGAAACGCGAGAACATAAGGATGTCGATTTTTTTATCGATGAGAAGAATCTAGAAACGGTAAAGAAGTATTTTGCCAGTAATGGGTACGAGCCATCAAGAACCGAACCAAGTAGCCCCTGGCATTTTTTATTAGAAAATGACGACACTATTGTTGATATACATGTTCTCGATATTGATGAGGATGGTAGGGGGTGGTATGGCCCAAAAGAAAACAATGCCATCTTCACCGCAGAATCTTTGGCGGGTGAGGGCAGTATAGAAGGTGTGAAGTTCAGGAGCTTAACGCCCGAATATAGGGTGGAATGCCTTACTAAAGAATTTGGTGTAATTACCAGAACTGGCTATAACTTAAAAGACTCTGATTACGATGATATAGCTAAGCTTTGTCAGCAATTCAAAATTGAAATGCCAGAAGAGTATCTAGTTCACTGGGGCGGTAAGAAGCCTTTTTAGGCTATATTCCCCAATGTTTCCGATAATTTGTTTCGTTATCTATTGCTTGGGCAACTATCAGCTTAATCTCGGTTTTTAACCCGAGTTGTTTGCGCAGACTAGCCACTAGCTTAGTGGGGTTGTAGGGGATAAGCCACAGGCCCTTGGTGTAATTCACGAACCCATGGCGCTTGAGGGTTAATATCAACTGATTGCGGGTGACCTTCTTAGCTTCGGGAATATCAAAAGTAACCAGGTACCAGCGGCCATCCCAGCGCTCTGGGATACTTAAGCCATCTTCGCTAACCTGGCGAGCTTTAAGCCGAGCCTTGCCTTGCTCCGTGATCTTGAAAACCTTCTCGTTATCGAGCAAACCAACGCTTACATAGCCTTGGCGGGCCAGAAGGGCGGCCGTATCTATAATGCGCCGGCGTGGAGTTGCACGCTTGGAACCAGAAAAAACACCCAGAAGGTGTTTATTAGAACTTAAGTCGCCCAGGGTGGCGACTTTTTTGGTTTGGATGAGGCGCAAGACCTCGGCTGTTTTGTTAGAACTTGTCATTGAATATGATTAGGACTTTTACTAGGAGTCCTAGAGTTTTGGCACACATAAATTACTTACTACATAAGAAGTATGTCACAGCATAAGTATTAAGTAAATACCTTTTTGGTATTTTATTAATACAAAGCTGTTAAAACAGTAAATTGGATAATAAAAAAAGTGATTTTATATAAATCACTTTCGTTGGTTGTTGACCATCTTCCGATGCTTGGCCATCCTAAGCCGCAGAAGATGGTCGGGGTGACAGGGTTCGAACCTGCGACCTCACGACCCCCAGCCGTACGCGCTACCAACTGCGCCACACCCCGTAACAGGTTAATAGTATCTGATATATTGTGCTCACTCAAGGTTGCTATGATAATATAAATCCAAAGACGGTAACAGATTTACGAAGGAGGGGGATGGGAACAATCTTAAAAATCATTATCATAGGTGGATTGGCTTGGGGTTACTTTGCCTGCGTGCACGGCCTTAGCAATAAAGCGCTTGCGGAGCTTAATGGTATTAGGCAGATGTATAGTGTTGAGAATATCCAAGCTAGCTTGGCAGAAAAGTGATTTAGTTATTTAGCATTGCACGGGCTTGGTTTATACTTGGGTTTATGAGGGGTGAAAAGTGTGGAGTATTTGGAATATATTCACCTGGCCAAGATGTTGCTCGACTGACCTGTTATGGTTTGTCGGCCTTGCAGCATCGTGGCCAGGAAAGTTCTGGTATTGTTGTAACCGATGGGGAGCAGTTCAGGGCGCATATCAAGCCAGGCTTGGTTGCGCAGGTATTTAACGATGAAATATTAGATGGCTTGGAAGGATTCGCTGCTATCGGGCATAATCGATATTCCACATCTGGCTCAAAAGACACTCACCTGCAACCGGTGTTGCGTAATGACGATGTATTATCGCTTGCCCACAACGGCAATTTGCCATCTGTAACTGCTCTAAAGAAGTTCTTATCTTCTAAGAAGGTTCTAAAACACGACAGTAATGATAGTGAGCTAATGACCGATGTAATACGTTACTTTTGCTATCAGGGATTAAGTACATCCGAGGCTATACAGAAGTCCTGGCCCTTTTTTACTGGTGCTTTTTCTTGTTTGTTATTAGATCAAGACAAGCTTTATGCCTTTCGGGACCAGAATGGCGTGAGGCCTTTAAGCATAGCCAAACTTAATGGCGGTTATGTGGTGGCCTCAGAAACCTGTGCCTTTGATACTATTGGTGCTGAATTTGTTCGAGATGTTCGCCCGGGCGAGCTATTAGAGATTTCGGGCAAGGGTTTAAAATCCATACAGGTTAGAAAAGGACGCGAAAATTTAGAAGTATTCGAATATATTTATTTTGCTCGCCCAGATAGTATGCTACAAGGCCAGAGTATAAATGAAGTTCGTAGACGGCTTGGCGCTACATTGGGAATAGAATCACCTGTCGAAGCCGATATAGTTATTCCGATCCCGGACTCGGCCATTCCGGCAGCATTGGGTTATTCGCATCAAACAGGTATTGAGTTTGACTTTGGTTTAATAAAAAACCGCTATATTCATAGGACATTTATCACACCCGATCAGAAAAGTCGCGAGAAAGACGTTCATCTTAAACTCAATGCACTAAGTAGCCTGTTGAGTGGTAAGCGGATAGTTATTGTGGATGATTCGATCGTAAGAGCTACAACGATGAGCAAAATTATTCAACTGGTTCGTGAGGCTGGTGCAAGCGAGGTCCATGTAAGAATCAGCTCACCACCTGTACTGTATCCGGACTTCTATGGAATCGATACACCAGATCAGACGCAGTTGATTGCATTTAGGCTCAAGGAAATGAAAAAAATTAAGCGCTACATAGGCGCAACTAGCCTGGCTTACCTTAGTTTTGATGGAATGATAGACGCTATCGGCGTAAAGAGATCTCAGCTGTGCCTGGCTTGTTTTGATGGTAAATACCCTGTAGATCTCCTGGAGCGCAAAAAAGAGGTTCAACAAGCTAAGTTTCAGGACTGAATCTCGTGCTACAATATTCTTATGTTAATTGTGGAGTTCTTTACCTGGTGGTACGGACGGGGCTTTATTGAGCTATTTCGGCGCTTCAGCGGATTAATGAGCTCGGTTTGGCAGAGGTTTTCTGTATCTATTCTGCTTAAAACTCTCTTTGCTCCATGGCGCCGTATAACTACCGAGGGCGGTAGGTCGATGCAGGAGCAAAGCCGAGCCTTGCTCGATAATCTTATATCTCGCCTGGTTGGTTTTACAATCCGGTTCTTTGTGATTATAGCCGCACTAGTAAGTATGGTGCTTTTGTCGGTTATTGGTGTGATATTGATTATTGGATGGCCACTGGCACCGCCACTTGTAGTACTGTCTGTGATTGGGGTGGTGCTGTGAAGCCTGTAACCTACCGCAATTCTATTAGGGTCAGGAAGGCCAAATTTGCGAGCCATATCGGTAAGGGCACAAGTAAGGTTATATTGATTATTGGTTGGTTAATAATCATTACGGCTATAGGGCTATATTTTGGTCTAAACTCTCGCCCGGCCAGCCTACTTATTAGTCCTGGGTTGATAATGGTAATGTTTGCTGTATGGGTTAAATGGGATTTGGGAAAAATTAGCGCTATCTATAATCCAGACTCGGCCGAGATACCACTCGATTATGTGGTGACTAACGATATAGTCTATCTGATTAACGATAAGCAAAGCCCACGCCAAATATTGGCGTCAATAGTCCGTAATTGGCAGGTAGGATTCATCTGTTCTCGCTACGGGATAGATCCGAACCAACTTTCAGTAACCTTATCAGATGATCCGGCTCAGTCAGTGGCCTTGTGGAATCGTGCTTTTACCATTGCTGGCCAGGTACCTATTAAGGAAATATCTGGTGGGGTGCTGTTGGTAGCGATGATTATGGAGAATCCACAGATGGAGGAATGGCTCCGAAGCCAGGGTATGGACATTCAGGATATGATTCGTGGGCTGATGTGGGAAGAGTCACTCTGGAAGCGAATACTTCGACCAAAGCGCAATGATAAATATGGGGGAGTTGGGCGTGATTGGTCATCCGGCTATACGCCGGTACTTGATAAATTCGGCCAAAATATTAGCCTAGCAATAATAGACGGCAATAGAGATTTTTCAGGAGTGCACCGTGGGCACGTATTGGAGCAGATGTATACAAATCTAACTAAGGCAGACCGAAATAACTTGGCTTTGGTTGGTGAGGTTGGCGTGGGTAAGACGTCCTTGGTGTATGCAATGGCAGAGCAGTTGATTGAGGGGGAAAAGATTGTGCCCGACGCTCTTAAGTACAAGCAGGTGGTTCAGATAGACCCCGGCATAGTAACTGCAGCCGTTACTCAGAATGCCAGTCTGGAGTTGATATTCACCGAGATAATTAAAAATGCTACGAAGGCAGGTAATATTATCTTGTATTTTGATGAAGCACAGTTATTTTTTGGTAGCGAGAAGGGTGCTGCAGATGTGGCTGGGATTTTACTGCCAGCATTGCAAAGCTCGAGAATTAACTTGATTTGTAGCTTTTCACTAGACGACTGGCACAAACTAAGTAGTTCAAATCCTAGTCTCGCTAACTTCTTTGCAAGGATTGAGGTAGAACCTACCGATAAAGAACAGACCATTGGTATTTTGCAGGATATATCAATAAGTCTAGAAGCAAAGTCTAAGGGCGTAGTTACCTACAAGGCCCTGCAATCAGCGTATGACCTAGCAGATCGTTACCTCCGAAGTAAGGCAATGCCCGCTAAGGCGATAGATTTGCTGAGCGATAGTATGAACTATCCGGTAAATGGTCTTATAACCCAGCAGTCGGTTGAAAAGGCCACCGAGATAATTACCAACACTAAAGTATCTCAGGCAACAGGGGCCGAAAAGGAACAGCTTCTGAACCTGGAAGAGTTAATACATAAGCGCATGATTAATCAGAGTAGAGCAGTAAAAGTAGTCTCTGATGCCTTGAGGCGTTCCAGGGCGGGTGTTCGAAATACCAAACGTCCAGTGGGTAGTTTTTTGTTTTTGGGACCAACCGGTGTTGGTAAAACCGAGCTGACCAAAGCCTTGGCTGCTGTTTATTTCGGCAGTGAGAATACTATTAATAGGCTCGATATGAGTGAGTATCAAAATAAGAGCGATATTAAGCGCCTGCTGGAGCCAGCCAGTAAGGATGAGCGTGGTAGCGGTTTTCTACAAAAGATTAATCAGAACCCCTTTAGCGTTGTTTTACTGGACGAAATAGAGAAGGCTCACCCCGATATTCTAAACCTACTACTACAAATGCTGGATGAGGGTATGCTTACCGACTCAGCTGGTCATAGTATTAGTTTTAAGGAAGCTATTATTATTTGTACTAGTAACGCTGGTGCAAGCGAGATTCGCGCTCAGATTGACGCCGGTCGTCAACTTGAGGAATTTGAACAACAACTAACGGATCAATTGGTAAATCAGAACGTTTTTAGGCCCGAACTACTTAATCGATTCGATGAGATTGTTTTATTTAGGCCACTTAACAAAGCAGAGTTGCTAGAGGTTGCCAAGCTGATAATCGTTAGTGTCAACAAAGAGCTTGAGGATCGGAAGGTGTCAATTGAGCTTACGCCAGAAGCGATGAACTACATGGTGGAGTTGGGATACGACCCTCGACTTGGAGCAAGGCCAATGCGTAGAGTGATTGCACGTCTGGTGGAGAATGTTATTGCCCAGAGGCTTCTAAGTGGGGAGCTGCAGCCAGGTGGCAAGGTTGCTCTTGATATCAAAGACCTTCAAGAGGTAGGATAGGGGGATGTCCAAATCTGTTTTTACCAAGATGTTGAAGGGGGAAATCCCTCGTGAAATCATTTACCAGGACGATATTTGTTTTGTTATACCTACTATAGCACCTCATAACCCTGGTCACTGTTTGGTTATTACCAACCAACAGATAGAGAACTGGGAAGATCTCGATACGAAAACCTTCGTTCATACCATGAAGGTTGCACAAGGAGTCGCCAAAGCTATTAAGGCAGTATATAGTTGCCCCAAGGTAGGTATTGCCACGGTTGGTTTTGAAGTGCCGCATGTGCATATCCACCTAATCCCGCTTTACAAACTCAGCGACGCCGATCACAGCAAGGCGACGCCGACTGAACTGGAAAAGGTTCAGCCTGAAGCAAGGAAGATTAGAGAGCAAATCAAGGCCCAAGGTGGTATCAACATATGATGTATTTGGTTGTAATTATTCTGGCAGCCATACAGGGTGTAACGGAATTTTTGCCGATATCTAGTTCTGCGCACTTATATCTGTTTCCTTGGATATTCAATATTACCAATCCCGGCTTGGCATTTGATGCCGCAATACATATCGGTACAGCCTTAGCGCTACTCATCTTCTTTTGGAAAGATTTCTACAATCTTATAAAAGAACGCAACAAGCTACTCTGGTGGATATTGATTGCAACAATACCGGCAGCAATGGTTGGCTTCTTTGGTGATAAGCTTATCGAGCAGACTTTTCATCAGTCTAGTTTTGCACCCTTGATTATTGGGGTTGGAATGATCTTCTTTAGTCTTGTTATGTGGTGGGTGGATCGCACAGCCAAGTTAGAGGCAGATATCACACACATCGGCATGAAACGAGCCTTAATTGTAGGTTTTGCGCAGGTTTTAGCTTTAATTCCAGGTACTTCACGCTCTGGAATAACGATTACTGCCGGTGAGTTTCTTGGTTTAAAGCGAAGTGATGCAGCTAGGTTTAGTTTTTTGCTGGCTACGCCTATTTCTCTGGGCGCAGGTTTATACAAATTTGTGCAGTTGGTGAGCGAACCAATGCAAAATGGGGTAACACTTGGTATGACCTTACTCGGCATTGTGGTTTCATTTGGCGTAGGAATAGCAGTAATTGCCTGGTTGCTAGACTATCTTAAAAAGCACTCGTTATTGGTATTTGTTGTTTATAGAGTAGCTCTTGGTAGCTTGGTGGTTTTAATTTGGCTGTTGAGGATAAATGGATAAGGTAGTTGTATATTGTGATGGCGGATCAAGAGGTAACCCTGGGCCCTCGGCACTTGGTGTTGTAATTAAAACAATAAAAGGCGAGATTATTGAGGAAATTGGTGAGTATCTTGGAATTCAAACTAATAACTATGCAGAGTACAGCGCGGTGATAGCCGCAATAGATAAATTGAACGAACTAGATGTAAAAGAAGCTGATTTTTATTTAGATAGCGAACTGGCAGTTAGGCAGCTGAACGGCCAATACAAGGTTAAAAACGAAGGCCTTAAAGCGCTTCACTCAAAGGTGTTGAACAGTATTGGAACAATGAACATTTCTTTTACTCATGTGTACCGCGAAGACAACAAAGAGGCCGATGCTATGGTCAATCAAGTCTTGGACAGCCAGAAATAGACAAAATATTGTAAATATCGTATAATATTAAACGCTATGAGTTAGTGGATGGCTGCTCTCAACTAGTTTGAGAGAGGAAAGTCCGAACAGCATAGAGTAACGGTAGTCGTTAACGGCGACCAGGAGTGATCCTCGGGAAAGTGCCACAGAAACTATACCGCCCCGGTTTACCGGGGTAAGGTTGAAAAGAGTGGGGTAAGAGCCCACAGCTTTGACGGGTGACCGTCGAGGGAGGTAAACCCTACCGGCTGCAAGATCATGGGCCCGTCTCCAGTTTTCTGGAGAGAGGCGTCTCGTCTCATATGGGTATATCGCGCTATTTCGCTTCGGCGGAAAGTTCACCGCTTGCGGTGTAAGATAGATGGCCATCTCCATTTCGGTGGAACAAAATTCGGCTTACAGCTAGTTCATAGTATTTAGATAACATTCGCTTATAAAACAAGAGCGAATGTTATTTATTAAGGTGATACAATAATTGATATGAGAAAACGTAGCGAGTTATTATTAGCAGCAATCCAGATACCAGTTGACTATGTGATGTTGGTGTTTAGTTTTGTGTTGGCCTATATGGTTCGAGAGGGCAGTGGAAAGCCATTTTCGGTTGAAGTGACCGGTTATTCTTATCTGAATATAATGCTGGTCTTTTTGCCGATTTGGTTAGTAATTTTTGCTGCTGTCGGTCTCTATAGAATACGTTCAGATAGGGCAAGCATAGTTGATGTCGGCAAGATTATCGCGGCCTGTTCGGCTGGGGTAATGATATTAATAGTTGCTGAGTTTTTCAGTGTCACCCCGGTTTTTCCGGCAAAGATAATTCCGATATATGGATTTATATTTAGTGTAGTTTTCGTAAGTATTGGCCGACTTTTGATGGGAGTTCTTCAGAAAGTTTTGGCTAGTTATGGCGTTGGGGTGTATCGAGTATTATTCATTGGTGGCGGTGAAGCCGCAGTTGAACTAAAGGCCACCCTAAAGAAGCTTAAGCGTAGATACGTAGTAGCGTCTAGTGTGCCTAGCCTTGCTTCAATTGACCCTTCAAGGCTTGAAGAAATAACTAAGGCTAATCACATTGACGTGGTGATGGTTGCAGATACTAAAGCAAGAGAAGATAAATTACTTGATGTACTAGGCTTTTGTCAGCTTAATCATATTCGCTACCAGTTTGCGCCTACTCTTTCGGGTTTATACACCTCAAAGATAGTCGCACAACAGATCGGGGCTATACCGGTGTTAGAACTACAACCTACACCCTTAGAGGGTTGGGGGAGAGTAGCTAAAAGATTATTTGATGTATTATTTACAATATTAATTACAATTATAACCCTACCTATTCAGATTATTATATACATAATAATCCGCATATCTGATCCTGGCCCAGCTATATATGCCCATGAGTGTTATGGAAGAAATGAGGTAAAGATAAAAGTTCTTAAATTCAGGACTATGAAATCTGAGTATTGCATCGGACCAAAATTCGGGGGACGCAGTATTGAAGACGTACTAAAAAAACTACCCCCTTCTAAGGCTGAGGAGTTCCGAAAGAACGCCAAGATCAAAGATGATCCACGAGTTGGTAAGTTAGGAAGGTTCTTACGCAAAACTAGCTTAGACGAGTTGCCACAACTGTATAACGTACTAATGGGAGATCTAAGTATGGTGGGCCCACGTCCTTTGCCCGAATCAGAGCTTAAACTTATCGGTGGTAAGGAGAATTTGGCGCGTATTGTAACTATTCGACCTGGCATTACTGGGTTATGGCAGGTGTCTGGCCGAAACGATCTAGAATATTCAGAACGGGTAAAGCTAAACTTGTTTTATATAGAGAACTGGTCACTTTGGTTCGATATAAAGATTATTTTAAGGACTGTATGGCAAGCCATATTCAAACGCAATGGAGTATAAGCAAGAATTATCTAAACTCAAGGTGGCAATAGTTCATGACTGGTTAGTTGGCTTAGGTGGAGCTGAGCGAGTGGTGCAGAGTTTGTTGAAGCTTTTTCCTCAGGCCGATTTATATACCAGCGTATATGATCCTAGTAAGATTGATGTATTTAAAGATCGAACGGTACACACTTCATTCTTGCAGCATTGGCCACTATCAAAGCGGAAGCATCAGCTTTTCGCTAAGTATCGACCGTTGGCATTCGAAAGCTTCGATTTTAGCGGTTATGACTTAGTGATTTCTAGCTGTAGTGCCGAGTCAAAAGGAGTGATTACATCTACAGAAACGCTTCACATTAGCTATATACATACGCCCATTCGTTATTATTGGAGTGGATATGATGAATATTTGGCTAGCCCAGGCTTTGGACTATTTAATCCATTTGTTAGGTTAGTTATGCCTGGTATGGTAAAGAAATTGCGTTATTGGGATTTTGCAGCTGCTCAGCGACCAGATTTCTTGGTGGCGAATTCTGGGGTTGTAGCTGAACGAATCAAGAATTATTATAAGCGCGAAAGTGATGTGATTAATCCGCCAGTTGAGGTTGACCGATTTAAACCTTCGAAAGAGGAAGGAAATTACTATTTAGTAGTATCCAGATTGGTGCCTTATAAGCGTGTTGATTTGGCGATTGAGGCTTGCAATAAACTTGGTAGGCAACTGGTAGTAGCTGGCAGGGGCCCAGAATTGAAGAGACTGCAAAAACTGGCCGGCAAAACAGTTAAGTTTGTTGTAAATCCTAGTGATTCAAAAATTGAAGATCTATACTCGGGTGCAAAGGCGTTTATTTTTTCTGCTGAGGAAGACTTTGGAATTACACCGGTTGAGGCTATGTCAGCGGGGCTACCTGTTATCTGCTTCGGCCAAGCTGGTGCAACTGAGACGGTAATTAATGGTAAAACTGGCGTATATCATAGTAAGCAGACCGAGGGCAGTTTGGTGAAGGCTATAAATAGGTTTGAATCAATAAGCTTTGAAAAGGACTTTATAGTAAAGAGAGCACAGGAGTTCTCGGAGGAGCGGTTTTTGAAACAATTTGGAGGGTATGTTGTCGAGAAACAGAAGAGGTAAGCCTACCTTTAATAAATCGGTTGCCATTGGCTTGGTAGTATTCCTTTTATTCATCAGCATTACGCTGGTTTCTGGATTTTTAAATAATGTTGTGAATAAAACATCTAAAATTAATGACTATAAGCTTATCGGAGAAGAAGTATTAGGTACAAATAAGCCAACCAGGGTTTTGGTGCTTTTTGAGAATAATGCAGAAGCCAGGCCTGGCGGCGGGTTTATTGGAACTGTTGGCTATATCAACATTGATAAAGGAAAGATTAAGCCAGAGCCAGTGCGCTCTGTGTATTGGTATGATTATCAAATAGGAGAGATACGTGAAGCATTAAAGTCTGACGGGCAAGATGTTTCTGGGATAAACTACACCCTTAGAGATAGTGGCCAAAGCTTAGATTGGACAACCAACGCCAAAGCTGCAATTAAGTTGTTTGAACTCCAACCTGGTAAAGAGGTTGATATGGTGGTTGGCGTTACTCCGGAGGTATTGAAGTATTTTATTCGTCAGACCGGACCAGTTAAGCTTGATGAGTATAAGAAGACAATTACATCTGATAATATCATCGAAACTCTTCAGCAAGAGGTTGAGTCAGGGCAGGATAAGGCACAAGGAAAAGATCCAAAAACTATTCTCTCTTCGGTTGCCAATGTGTTGTTACAAAGACTAAGTCAGAAGAATTTGTCTGAGTTAGCGGAATTAGGTAATGGACTTAAGGACCTTACAAGCCAACGTCAGATTATGGTCTATAGCAAGGATTATGCTGTAGGCGAAAGCCTGGCTAAACTGAATTTAAATGGAGCACTAGTAAGTTTTGAAGCAGATTACTTCTTACTGACCGAGAATAATAACAGTATAGACAAAAGCAATGCCTTTATCGACAGAAGGCTTGCTAGAAACATATCGATCGATGACGATGGAAAGACTCATGTTGAAACAATAATAACCCGAACTCAGACTATTCCAGAGTCGTTTCCTTATGTTGACCCTAAGGCGCCCGATGTAGTGACCCACTTAGTCCGAAAGAACGTTAGTCAAATTAAATTCGCTATCCCCTCAGGTAGCAAGATTTTAGGTACGGCCGGTAATTTAACCTTAATCCCCGTTGGTAAAGAGGGTGGTTACGATGTGTATAGTTTTGTGAGTTCTCTTGATCCTTTGGTGGCTTCGGAGTACAGAATAAATTATGAGCTACCATTTGTGCTGAGTGGCGAAAGTGGCGTGGCATACAATAGCTACATACAGATACAAAATGGTGGTTGGCCATATCAACTGAGCATGTCCGTTCAAACACCTAAAAACTGGGAATTTAGTGCTTCAAACAATTTGGACGTAACTGCCAAGGGTCAAACTGTGTTGTATAATGGTGATATTGACCGAGACTTTTACTTAAGCTTAATATATGCCAAAAACTAATCCAAAAACTGTAATTGACCTAGTAGAACTTACTAAGCGCTACGATGACGAAGCGGGGGTTTACGATGCTTTAAAAGGAGTGAACTTATTAGTTACGGAGGGGGAGTTTGTAGCCATAATGGGACCTTCCGGATCAGGTAAATCTACTTTGATGAATATTATTGGATTACTGGATAGGCCTAGCAAGGGAGCTTATCTTTTGGATGGTGTTGATACCAACTCTCTTGGCAACAAGGATCTCGCCAAACTGAGGCGCGATAAGATCGGTTTTGTGTTCCAAAACTTCAACTTAATGCCTCGTTTGAACATACTTCAAAACGTTGAATTGCCATTAATATACAAAAATGTTGGTGTATCCACACGACGCAAGCGGGTAGAAGAGGTTCTGGCTCAGGTTGGGTTAAGTGATAAGATCAAGAACCGGCCAAATCGAATGAGCGGAGGTCAGGTTCAACGTGCAGCTATTGCTAGGGCTTTAGTCAACAATCCGAGTATTATTCTTGCCGACGAACCAACTGGTAACCTGGATACTAAGACTGGTGAAGAAATAATGGATCTTTTAAAGAAGCTTAACGACAAAGGAGCGACTATAGTCGTTGTTACTCACAACCCAGAGGTTGGCGAATATGCGGATAGAACCATAGTTGTGCGGGATGGCTTGATCCAGCAGAAGGGTAAAAAGTAATGATTTGGCAGAATATAAAGAACGCTTTAATTTCTATAAAATCAGCTAAATTACGCTCATTCTTAACTATGCTTGGTGTAATTATTGGTGTGTTTGCAGTGATTGTAATGGTAGCCATTGGCGATGGGGTAAAGGCTCAGGTGGGCGGGCAGATCTCTAGCCTGGGAGCGAATACCCTTACGGTAACAAGTGGGCAGCTAGGTAGTAATGGCTCGACTGCTAAAAATGGCCAACAACAACGAGGTGGCAGTGGTGTGAATTTGGGTAGTGGGTTTGGATCAAGTACTTTAACAGAAAAAGATGTTGAAACTATCAAGAATACGTCTAATGTTGTAGAAGTTGCAACATTCGGTATACTATCGGCTGCGGTGAGTAGGGGCGCACTAACTAGCAACACCGCATTCGTCGTATCTACAGACCCGAACTATTTTAGTATTCGTGATATTCAATTGGAGTCTGGAAGGCTATTAACCGAGGAAGACAATAATAATAAGGCGTATGTGGCAGTAATTGGTGCCGATACTAAGCAAAATGTTTTTGGTGATGAGGATGCTATCGGTGAGACTATTGTTTTGCGAGGGAAAGAATTTACAGTAATTGGAGTTACTAAAAAAGTTGATGCCGGGCTGAGCTTTGGCGCTAGCTCCGATGACATAGTTTATATTCCTACTAATACAGCAACTGCTATTACTGGCAAACAGGAGATCTTTAGGATTTTGGTAGAGGTAAATGAGTCGAGCAATATCGAATCGGTACAAAAGGATCTACAAGAAAGCATTAAGCAGAATCATGCTGGGACGGAAGATTTTAGTGTCTTAACTCAAGAGGACCTGTTAAGTACCTTCAATAGTATTTTGGACATCTTGACCACCTTTGTGGTGGCGATTGCAGCTATCAGCTTGCTGGTAGGTGGTATCGGAATTATGAACATTATGCTCGTTACTGTTACCGAGCGAACTCGTGAGATCGGTATCCGTAAAGCTATGGGAGCAACCTTTGGTAACATCATGGGTCAGTTTATGACTGAAGCAATAATAATCTCGCTAATGGGTGGCTTACTTGGCCTGGGACTGTCATATTTAGCTGGCTTTGCGGTAGAAAAGTTGGCCGGTATCACGCCAGTATTTAGCGTTAAGGCGCTCGTGGCGGCGTTAGGCATAAGTTTATTCATCGGGATAGTATTTGGAACGGCTCCGGCTATAAAGGCCGCTAGGAAGCGTCCTATACAGGCTTTGAAGGCACTGTAGTATTCGATGGGTCCCGAGGAAATAATAAAAAGCGTTAAGTCGTTAAAGTTGCCCAAAGACTCGTTCATCGTGTATGGTAGCTGTCCAATGGCTTTGGCAGGTATTCGTAAGGCTGGCGATATAGATCTGTATGTTACCACCGACACTTTGGAAGAGCTGAAGAAACGAGGATGGAAGATGGTTGAGAAGGGCATTAAAGATACGCCACTCGTTTATGGTGTGTTCGAGGCGCATGACAACTGGGAGTTTAGTGAGTATAAGCCAACGTTTCTAGAGTTGTTATCTAGGGCGGATCTGGTTGAAGGCATTCCTTTTGCTAGCTTAGAAGATGTTAGAAAGTGGAAGTTGGCTTCTGATAACCCAAAGTTTGCTCGAGACGTTGAATTAATAGACGGCTATTATAGTGCAATAAAGCCAAAGTAGTTATTCTTCTTAACCTAGTAGGCCTAGTACCTGGTCTAGTTTTGACAGAAACATATAAAGTACTTATACTTCTTAGAGATGTGTAATATACCTAAAGAAAAGCTTAGGCACTGAAGCCGCCCACCCGGGCGGCTTTTTTGTTACGCATCGGTACCTACAAAGGAGTATAAGTGCAGGTTATTAGTTGGGAGCCTTTGGTGGTTTTCCGCGAAAGTCGGCCAGGCAAGTTTGAACATTACTGTGTAATTCAAGCTCGTTTGCGCTGTGTGTTTTGCCATAGTGTGTTTACAATCGAGGCGCATCCGGTAATTATCCGGGAAGATAAGAAGCCCTACGAATACATCCACTCGGGTATGGCCGTGATGAAGCAGCATCGTAAGTGTGAATGCTGTGGGGTAATTTCTGGGCTACCTACTGAGAATGAAAAGCGGCTTCAGAAAGCAGCCGAAAAAATCATCTCGGCCGAATGGATTGCCGAAAAATCTCAGCTTGATCCTCCTCTTGTATTCATTCAGCAAGCCGAGCGAGAAATCGCCAAGCTTCTAGGAGAAGATTAGCTCCTGAGAGAGCAAAAGAGCTCCCTTGGGAGCTCTGATTTTTGATATAATCATCGATATGAATGAAAAATGTTTGGATTGTTCAGTATCCGCAAGGATTAATAGGCTTGATAGATCTGCTATGACTAGACTCTTATTTAGCATTTTTGCCGTAGGAGTAGATTGATGGCAAAAGAATATCGTCATGACCCTCAAAGAGACTACTTTGCCGCTGAAGGAATGGCAAGCTCCTTTTTTAAGGAGCTTAGTGAAGAGGATAAAACTAAGGAGAGTATTGAAGAAATTACTCCAGCATTGCTTAGCTTGGCAGAAGGGCTGTCTGAACAGCTTAAACATGGCCACTATGACTTTATTATCGGTGATGATGGTAGTGGTCGGCTTCCGACGCTCTTCGTTAACGAGTTAGCTCAACTTGAACAGGATAGGTCTGGCACCCCTAAGCCCCCCCTTGCTTTTGTAAAGGTTGACCGATTTGATGTTGTTCGTTACTGATCTTGTTATGAGCAATGATACTGTACAACGATTTGTAGAATCTCTACCCAGTGGAATCGAGGTGGATCTTGCTACGCTTAGAATTACAGAAGCAGAGCCTGATGCTCCAGAAGAATATTATGATAGTTATAGTTCAGAAGCGAGGAAGGACGAAAAAACAAAAATATTAAATAGAATTGGCTATAGCAGAGTATATATTGGAGAGATTGGCGATGTGCCAACACTTTATAACTTCAAGCAGGGTAGTGGTGTTGAAACGGCATATAACAATTCAGACCAGGTCCAGGCTACTACGAAACGGAGTAGTCGGTATTCTAGCTACGCTGTTCGTACTTCTAGGAGGCTTATACGGGAGCTTGCAAAAAAAGGTTTCGACAAGTACTTCTAGTACTACTTGGCTTGCTTAACGATTTCGGTAAAGACTTTTGGTTGACTAACTGCTAGTTCGGCTAGAACCTTGCGGTTAAGCTCTATGTTGGCCTTTTTAAGTCCTGACATTAGGGCAGAGTAACTGGTGCCGTTTTCTTTGGCTGCTGCTGAGATACGTGTAATCCAGAGGCTACGGAAATCTCGCTTCTTATTGCGGCGGTCTCGGTATTGGTAGCTAAGTGCTTTAATAACGGCTTCGTTAGCCTTGCGGTATGAACTACGTCGGGTCTTGGAATAGCCCTTGGTTAGCTTTAGAACCTTCTTGTGTCGCTTACGAGCGGCAACGCCTCGTTTTACTCTCATAGCTTAAACTCCCAACGCTTTCTTGATGTTTGCAACATCACTTTCAGAGGCTGGATGATCTAAGGTATAAGCACGTTTTCGGGCAGCCGACTTTTTGGTCTTAAGGTGTCCACGCGTAGCTTTACGACGCATAATCTTACCGCTGGCGGTAATCTTGAATCGTTTGGCTGTAGTTTTACTTGTCTTGATCTTTGGCATTGTCTTGATCCTTTGAATCTGTTGAATTATCTTTTGCTTGCTTGGTGATATTGATCACGATCGACATATCACGGCCGGTCATCGAGGGTTTTTGTTCGATAGTGGCTATATCGCTGAGGTTTTCGAAAAACTTCATTAGTACGACTTCACCTAAATCTGGTCTGGCCATTTCACGTCCTTTGAATCGGGCTGTTAGTTTGACCTTGTTTCCGGCCTCTAAGAACTTACGAGCAGCCCGTTGCTTAACTTCGATGTCGTGTTGGCCAATCTTTAGTCCCATTCGAATCTGCTTAACTTCGATGGTGCGTTGCTTTTTTCGGTTCTTGGCAGCCTGCTTGTCTTGCTCGTAGAGGTATTTACCCCAATCGAGTAGTTTGCAAACCGGCGGCTCTGCGCCGGGTGATATCTCTGCCAAATCGTAACCTTGGTCCCGGGCTATATTTAGTGCCTCGGATATTGGCACAACTCCGATTTGCTTTGAATCAGCACCGAGTAACCTTACGGTTGACGCAGTTATCTGATGATTAAGCCGAAGTCGTTTTTTTATTGAGATATCTCCTTAAAAGCTCCGAATAATAGTAGCATTATATTTTCAGATTGGCAAGGGTTAGTGTATGGGTCTAGTCCGCTCGCACTTGGCGACTAGTAATTATACGAATTGGGCGACTTGTTTTTCCAACCCAAAGGCTGTTTTTATAATTCCTACCAAGGTTGTCGGTGATCTCGCCGGCTGACTCAATATGGAACGCTTTTCCATGGAGGCTAGCAACTAATTGTCTTTGGTTTTGAGGTGTAATTTTGAGTTTTTTGCGTAACCCACCAAGTAAGTCGGTCTTTTTGTCCTCATCATGTTGATTTACAGATTCTGCACTAAAAAAAATTGGCTTGCTAAGAAATTGATCGTCACTAAGGTTCTCAAAACGTAGTTTGCAATTAGGTAATCGAAGGTTTAAATGTAAGTCTGCAGTAATAATTATTGGTTGTAAATTATCGTTTGGCTCAACCTGTAAGCTGATGTTGTCTAAGAAGTATCGTTTGCCTACTGAAAACAACTTCGTTTCGTGGATACGTCGTTGGGCAAGTGCTGCCACAGCAGTCTCCCAGGTTTTATGCTGAAGCCTATGGCTAATCGGACCATCAACAAGGGGAACATAGCCGATTGCGACTGCCTCGTCTAGATTTCCAAGAATCCCTATTAGCATCGCGAAATCTTGATCATTACCAATAATTACTAAGGTATTGGTAGTGGTTTTATTAATATCTTGGAGTTGTTTAGCCAGACTCTCTTCACTTTCCCAGCCTTCTAGCGGAGCGTCTATGTGGTGTTTTTGTAGTGCTTCGACGATTTTACTTTTCCAAGTTTCGTCGAGTGGGGAAGTTGAAGATTTATTGAATAAATATTTATACATTAGTTTACATTCGTGGTTAACTTTGCGTTAATAACCGCTCCCGTCTCGACATTTATCTGTTTAGCATTTGCATTTCCAGAGAACTCAGCACAGCCTGTGATTTGGATACTATCGATTGCTTCGGCATTTACTTTGGCCTTACCGTCTATCACAACAGAGCGTGCTTTAACCGAACCAGTTAACATCGAGTTATTGCCAAGCTCTATGGCACCTGGGGTTTCAATGGTGCCCTTAAATTTTCCATCAATATAGACATCCGCATCGGTTCGTATATCGCCTTCACCTTCTACGCTTGCACCAAGGTAAAATCCCGCGTAGCTCACTAAATCAGATATATGGCCTTTCTTGGTTCGCCCGAACATTATTTTCCTGCTTTTTGTCCGATTGCTTCATTTAAAGCATTGGACTCTTCTTTAGATAAGTGGTGTTGTGATTTACCTTCAATAATATCTTTAGCATACACTCTAGTACCGGACCGAGCATGAACTGCTGAAATTACTATACCGCTGTTGGTGTGATCAAGTAATGCTAGGCAAAAACTTTGATCACCTCCGGTATCGCCGAATGGATTAAACCGTACCATTGCTAATTTAGATACAGCAAGTTGTTGGGTCTTGTGTAGCTTTGCGACGAATCCAGCCATTTCATCGAGTTGTGATAGAGATTTATCAACATCTCCAGAATATGATTTGATTAACTCTTCAACCTGTTTGGCCTCGGCGCCTTTTAAGAATTGACCATATTTTTTTTGAAGCACAAGTTGCTGCCAAAAAGTATAGCCAGCCAAGCCGATGCTTATTAAAACGAGTAGTATTAGTAGTATTTCCATATCTATATAAAGTCTAGTACTTGATTATACACCAATATACCAACCTATAAAGGTTCTGAATCTTACATGATAGACTTGGCAACCTCAACTAAGGGAGCTAGAATACTAAGGATAACAGGGGACTATGATGGCCAAGCGTAAAAAACATCGTAAAAAGCAAAATAACCATAAGCAGAATGTAGTTAAAACCACAACAAACTCTAGTGTGGTTAAACCAGCCGAAGATACAAAACAACACAAACCAAATATTGAGGAAAAAATTGAAGCTGAAACTACCCAAACAGCTGTTATGGGTGATGTACGTTATAGCTTAATATTGTTGGGTGTGATTGCTATTGTATTTGCGGTGTTGTATTTTGCTTTGCAAAACCAATCATTCTCAAATACTGTCTACGGATTAATTAAGCTCAATAACATTAGCTTTTAAATACGATATTGGAGTGCTTCAGAGAGGTGATTAGTAGTTATCTCTATCGAATTATCCATGTCGGCAATAGTTCTGCTAACTTTCAATACGCGCATATACGCTCTTGCTGAGAGCTTTAGGCTGGTTATGGCTTTGTCGATAAGTTCTCGAGCTTGGTTGCTGAGTTCACAGTACTGTTGGATCTGTTTATTGTTCATCTCGTTATTTGAAGTTATTCCAATTGCTTCGAATCTCTTCGATTGAATTCCTCTAGCCGTTAATACTCGTTTTTTAACATCTTTGGTAGCTTCGGTGGTTTGAGCATTTATCAAATACGACTTTTTGACTCTCTCTACATTTACTACTAGGTCCATTCGATCCAATAGTGGTCCTGACACTTTTTGGCTATATCGTTGAACTTGATTGGGGGAGCAGGTGCAGGTAGATTCTTGATCTCCTGCATAGCCACAGGGACAGGGGTTCTGAGCGGCTACCAACAGAAAGCGTGCAGGATAGCTCTGTGAGGTAGTTGCTCTGGATATTGTAACCCTACCTTCCTCTAGTGGTTGACGAAGCACCTCAAGTACATTGCGCTGAAACTCAGGTAGTTCGTCTAGAAATAACACCCCGCGATGAGCTAGGCTGATCTCACCAGGTTTGGGCCATTGCCCTCCGCCGATTAAGGCAATGTTACTAGCTGTATGGTGCGGGTTGCGATATGGTCGGGTGCAAATGATTGAGTCGGTAGTTTGGCCAGCCAGGCTGTGTATCTTGGTAATCTCGAGTGATTCCTCGTAGCTTGGGGCTGGCAACAGCCCGACTAATGCCTTAGCCAGCATTGATTTGCCGGATCCCGGAGGCCCGCTAAGTAGAATGTTATGGTTCCCACTAGCAGCAATTTCGACGGCTCGTTTAGCTTGGTTTTGGCCGTATATTTCAGATAGATCAACTTCTGCTTTGATTGAGTCTTGCTTAACTCCGGTAGTGATTAGGGGTGCTATTAGTTTTTCACCGATAAGATGTTTGTATAGATCAAAAAGTGATTTAACAGGGTATACAGTTAGGTCTTTTACCATTGCTGCTTGATTGGCTACTTCTTGAGAAATATAAAGAGTATCAAGCCCCTGTTCAACACAAACCTGGGCTGCTGCGATTGCGCCAGGTACAGGGCGAGTAGTGCCATCTAGCCCCAGCTCGCCGTAAAATGCAGACTTTGGGCTAATTAAATTCACCTGCTTACTTGCT
>CAYSEY010000004.1:0-21793 GCA_964430405.1 uncultured Candidatus Saccharibacteria bacterium | reverse complement strand
CCTACGGTAAAGACTTTCATTACGATGATTTTGTGCCGATGTTTGACAAGGGCACAGCTAACGCCGATGTTGATAAGATTGCTGAGCTTTGCAAAGATGCGGGGGCTGGTTATGTTGTACTTACCACCAAGCATCACGAAGGGTTTGCGCTTTGGCCGAGCAGCATAGATCACCCACGTAAAGGAGCCTACCATGCCAAGCGCGATTTGGTTGGCGATCTTTCGGAGGCTGTGCGTAATCACGGGATGCATATGGGATTGTATTATTCTGGTGGGTTTGACTGGCCGTATAACAATGCACTGATGAAAGAACCTGCAGATGTAACGTTGGCGGCCCCGGTAACACCAGAATACCTTGAATTCGCTACTGCTCAAGTAAAAGAACTAATCGAAAGGTATAAGCCATCAGTCTTGTGGAACGATGTCTCATGGCCACCGGGTGGTAACTTAGCGGAACTATTCGCATATTATTACAACAGTGTGGACGAAGGGGTAATAAATGACCGCTGGATAGAGCCAAGTGATGATCGTGGGCTGGTTAAAGAAACAAGTATGAAGGTTGCAGGGCGTTTGGTGCAGCTAATGTGGCGTCATATCCCGGAAGCATCCAAATCACTAACCTTTCCATCGGCACATTGGTTCGATTTCAATACACCCGAATATCAGGTCTTTGATTCAATCCAAGAAAAGAAGTGGGAAGCTACCAGGGGCGTTGGTCACTCATTTGGGGCGAATCGTAATGAGAGGCCCGAGGATATTGTAACCACTGCAGAATTAGTACGTATGCTTGTGGATGTTGTATCTAAAAACGGCAACTTACTAATAGGTATCGGACCGGATGAAAAGGGAATTATTCCTGACGAACAACAGCGTCCACTCCGGGGATTGGCTGAGTGGATGAAAATAAATGGACGTGCAATTAAGGGTTCAAGGCCATGGGTTGTTGCAGCCACAACCACCGATGAAGGTGGACAGGTGCGTTTTGTGCAAAACTCGGGTCGAGTCTTTGCTTTTTTGCTAGATCCTCCGGGTAAAAGAGCCATATCAATCAAAGGCTTATCGGCTAAATCTGTTAAGAAGGTTGAGCTTCTTGGTGGTGATGTTAAGATACAACTTGATTCAGACAAGGAGAATCTTGTCATTATATTGCCAGATCAGGTTCCGCTGGAGTCCGTACTGTGCCTAGATATTGGAAGTTCTGCAAAGTTTACAAAATAAAAGTTAGAGATTGAATAGAAAGTAGTAGAGCCCCCGCTAAGAAAGCGGGGGCTCTTGGTGTGCCCTAGGGCACGGGTGCTGGAGGATTACTCCTCCAGCGGGAACCCGTACTCCAGGCCAGCCGTGACGACGCAGTTTGCCGGAGCGGCGGATTGCTTGTCGAACGGCACGGGCTCGAAAGCCGCGATGCCGAAGTTCTGGCCGTTGGCACTGATGAGCACCGGCGCGGTGCAGCGCTTCTGCGCTGCCTCACCTTGCGTCCACGTGGCGACCAGCTGGTCGCCGACCCATTCGACCTTGATGGTCTGCAACGGACCAACGGAGGCCGAGGTGTCGTTGAAGCGGGCCCGAAGGACCGCTTCTGCCTTGCTGCGGGTGACCTCGCGGTCAGCCGCACCGTCGTCACCACGGGTGGCGATGAAGACACCGGCGATCACGGCGATGACGATGAGCGCCACGACGACCATGATGGCGAAGGCCTTGTTGGGGGTCTTGGGGTAGTCGATGGTCTCGTCGGGGGTCTCGTTCTCGCCCCGGTTCACCCAGGACGGGATGGGGGTCTCGCCCGTGTTGGGCTCTCGGGTACCGGTGGTGGTCATTTTTGACCACTCCCTTCTTGTTGTGGTTCGTCGATCCAGGCTGGATCGAATCAAGCCGTATTGTACTACAATACAGCTAAAAAGTCAAGTACTTTTTTGGAGGTATGTTTAAGCCTGGGATTGTCTAGTAATTATTAGGTAGGTAGCCATAGCTAGGAAGCCTACGCCCATACCGATTGCACCACCGACTACGAGTTGGCCAGTTAAGAAGCCGATTCCAGCCCCTATAAACATACAGCCTACAAAAATTAATCCCGAGACATCTTCTTTTTTACTCTTAGATTTTGCCATATTTTAAGTATAAGCGAATTACGAATTATTTGTAAATGAGAAGGGTCCCCGTGCGATGCACGAGGACCCTTTTGCCACCGACCCGGGGAGGAGGGTCAGGCGGTGGCGGTGTAGATGGTGAGGGGCGGGTTGTTGACCTGGAAGGTCGAATCAAGCTCCTCGGTTGAGACGTAGGGGATGTCCTGGCGAACTCGCCGGTGCCCTTCGATCTCGGCCAGAGATGGGTTGCCGACGATGGTGAACGCGGTGAACCGTGCTCCACAGCCGTTCGGCTTCCCGGCATGATTGCGTTCGTGGAACTTCTCCTCCGCACGAGCGCGCTTGCCACAACGACTGCACGATGTCATCCAGCCGTTGATCACCAGGGTTGCCTGGTGAAGTGGTTCGGCCTTACGGCCGAGAATTCGAGTCAACCAACTGGTCACTCAAGTCCCCCTTATTTATGCAAAACTCCCACCTCGGTGATGGGTGAGCACAACTATACTCCTAATGCTAAAAAAGTCAATAGCGTTCATATCTGTTAGACAGATAAGGTTCTGGAGAGGCGTTGAAGGATGTTTTCTCCGAGGGTTTGGGAACCAATTATGTCTAATCCCAGGTTTGCTAGACCCATTGGGGTTATGTCCTGGGGACTATTGAGCTTACCGGTACTATCAACTACTCGATTAACATCTTTAGGACTAACGAAGTCTATACTTGGTTTGCGAGCGAAGGCAGAATTTTTGTACCAGTCCGAGCCAGATAGTACTTTCTTAATTTCAGGCAATGCACTGCCCCCGCCACAAAGCAGAATACGAGGTGGTAAATGATCGAGTTGATCAAATTCAGCAAGTCCGAGTTCAACACCACTTAGCCATACTTCTACATCACTCTCTAGAGCTTCGCGGACGGCCTTTGCGCGTTTTTCGTCTAGGTCTCCTGCTGAGTATTTAAGTTTAATCTCTTCGGCCTCATCAAAGTTTACACTTAGACCCGAAGCGATTCGCTTGGTAAAGCTTCTACCACCTATGGCAAACATTTGCGTGCCCTGTACACCACCATTATTAACTACCGCAATGTCGCTTGTGCCACCACCAATATCAATAAAAATTGCCGAAAATTCGGTACTGTCATCTGCACCAACACTTTTTGCTACAGCAAATGGTTCGGCTGCTATATTTATACAATTAAGATCTAGATCTGATGCGACAGTTTGTAAAGCTCCCAAGTGCACCATTGGTGCAAATGCGTTAAATACCTGAATGGTAACATCTTTACCTTGGAAGCCAATTGGGTTGGTTACTCGATACCCGTCAATTTTAACATCTACGACCGCAGCATTTACGAGCTTCACATCCATGTCGTCGCTGCCGGTTTCCCAACGGAGCTGCTTGCGCACGCTTTCCAGTGCTTGTTTTTGAATGCGACTGATTATATCTTGAAGCTCGGCCATATCAATGCGTACATCCGGCTTACTCCGCCGATAGCTCACACTACTGGTACCGCCTTTTACAAGTTCGCCTGCTATTCCAAGCACCGCATTGCGAGCAACTACGCCGGCTTGTTCTTCGGCTTTACGAAGGGCGGCATCGCAATTATCCACAACTCCAGCTATATCTGTTACCGCGCCACCCGCCATGTCGGTAAGTCTTTGGCGTTTTTTACCAACACCCAAGATTTCTACAAATTGCTCTGTTTTACCGGTTTTTTCGTTGGTTTTATCTACAACCTCACCGATAAGAGCTTTCACAAATTCAGTACCTATATCTAGCGCGACTAAGTAGTTATCGGACTTATCCTTTTTTAATTTTGGCAAATGCAGCTTCATCCCAACTATTGTACCGCTTATGGCTGGTGTAACGCCAGACTCCTGACAAATCAAATCAGATATGCTAAAATCCGTCCAAGTCTGATGCACAACGAAGTGTATGGCTGAACCTGCAAATTTTACATCCTGTTCCTGCAACAACGAGGGGGGAGAATGTCTGAAGAACCAGAACCTGAAGGGGTGTTTACCAACCAGTTCAAAAGCCAGTTGGTGCGATGGGGCGCGTTCACTGGCGGCGGTACAATTGCGCTGTTCAAGGGGCTGTTCGAGGTGGCAACCTGGATCACCGTTCTTTGGTGGGCATTGCCCCTGAAGATCATCTTCGAGAAGATCCGTTTCCGCGCTGGCGTAGTGGTGATCAAGCAGATTCCGAATGCGCTTAGTGTGGTGCGGATTCTGGTTTCACCTGTCATTGGGTGGTGGTTGGCTTCGGCAGCAATTGCTGGCGATCAGTCAGAAGCCACTTACTGGTTTGTGGTGATGGGTGCCGTTGCGCTTTTGGATGGGATCGATGGACCAGCTGCGCGACATCTGGATGCGGTCAGTAACTTCGGCAAGGTCATCGACCCAGCTGCCGATAAGATATTGTTCGCTGTCATGGTGATCGGCTACTGTGTCGTAACCCAGAGCGTATATGGATGGTGGGCATTTGTGCCACTTTTCGTCATCACGCTATGGGCGGCTCGTGTCGAGTTGGCGCTTGCTCAGATGCCGTTGCAGTTCAAGCCCTTGCTGGATAGCTTGGGACTGGAGCACCCTGGTGCCAACATTTTCGGGAAGATTAAGTTCAACCTGCAGATGCTGGCAGTCTTCACGGGCTGGTTGTGGATCATTGTTGATCCAAGCAACGTTGCCGGTGCTCTCTGGACCGTCATGGTCTTGTTCGTTGCTCGATACTTTGCCGACAAGAGCTTGGGGCGACACCGACTGGAATTGGCGGAGCTTCGGTATTTGGCGGCAACGTTCGATGGCGAACTGGTATCACATCCGGGGCACAACTACACCGGGCATTTGGTGGACGATATCATCGAGGATATTGGCCACACCGAAACCAAGCAGGAGTTCGGACCGGACATCATCGACCTTTCGAGCCGCCGTAAGGAGGCCTAAACATCAGCTACACCTCTTCGGGGGGAGTTAAAACACTCTCTTTCGAGGGGGTGTTTTAACTTTCAAGTCACAAAACTTTATAAATCTGGTTTTAAAGTCTATGACAGATATTATTGCTAAAGTTCTTGAGGTATAATAGCCATATGAAGAACTCGCCAGAGTCCGATCCAAGCGTATTGTATTTGGATGCCGACACCGAAATAACCGAAGCTATTGAGAAGCTAAAAAAAGCCACCGAAAAGGAAGTTCGTGTAGTGGTTCCTTCGCGTTCAGGTTTATTGCAAAGCTCGGTTAACGTGAAGCTACTTAAAAAAGCTGCGAAAGACGCACATAAGGATTTGGTATTGGTTACAAACGATAAGCTAGCCAAGAACTTGGCAGGCGCATCTGCAATAGCCGTAGCTAGCTCGGTTAAGGCTATGGCGCATGTTCCGGAGGCCAATGCAATGGCAAGCAAACTACCCGATAAAATCCAGATAAGCGAACCTGAAGAGACAGAAGTCACCTCTCAACCTGATAAGTTAGATTCTGGCGATTCTGGCTTTGAACCCAAGCATATCAGCTTGGATGCCGATGGCGATGAACCTGAAGTGAGTAAAAAAAGTATTCAAGAAGAGAAGCCAAAAAAGGTACCAAAAGACAAGAAAGTGCCAAACTACGGCAAGCTAAATAAGCGTATTTGGTGGGTTGCTGGAGGCGTGGCAGTAATAATTGGATTAGTCTTAATTTATATATTTGTTCCGACTGGCAAGGTTATGGTTCAAGCAAATGCTAAAAAAACCAACTTGAATTTTAATTTTATACTAGATACAACCGCTACTAGCTCGGATCCTTCGGCACAAACATTGGCCGCTCAAAAGCTCGAAGTCACCAAAGACGCGAGCTTCGAAGTAAATGCAACTGGCAAGAAAGAGGTTGGAACGAAGGCAACGGGCACGATATCAGTTCGTAATTGTGATGACGTTGCGTCTCATGCGCTACCAGCTGGTAGCGGTGTCACTGGAGGTGGCAAGAGTTTTGTTACGGCTCAGGCGGTTACTATTCCGGCCGGAAGTGCTGGCGGTGGTGTCGTAAATTGCTCTAGCCCGATAGATGTGCAGATTACTGCTACTGGTTCTGGAGAAAGTTTCAATGTTGGTCCTACAAATTTTGCACTCACTGGCTTCTCGGCTCTTTATAAGGCTACCGGTCAGACAAGTGGCGGTACCAGCAAGACAATCACAGTATTATCGGCCGAGGATGTAGCTAATGCGCGAAAACAAGTTGAGCAGCAAACAGTCTCTGCTAAAGATGAACTTAGTAAGAAAGCAGGCGATGATTTAATGTTATTTACAGATACGATTCAAGCAGACATAGTCCAGTTTAGTACTTCAGTTCAACAAGACAATGAAGCTGAAAAGGTGGCTGTGACTGCGAAGGCACGATACTCGGGCTTCGCTGCGAAAAATGATGATGTGAGTAAGCTGTTCGAACAGCAGATACAGGATGAGCTTAAAGGAAATGAGCAAATCTACCAAAACGGCGCAAAAGATGGTAAATACAGCGTAGTCAAGCAGTTTACAACTCAAAAAGTACAGTTAAATGTAAAAACATCGGCATACTACGGGGACCCAATTGACACTGGCCAAATAGCCAAAGAAGTCGCTGGTAAACCTAAAAAAGAGGTGTCTGACATAGTTCAGAAGCAAGGTGAGCAAATTACAGGTGCACAGGTTGAAACCTGGCCAGAGTTTTTGCCAAATATGCCTTTGTTATCAGGCAAAATAAAGGTCGAAATAAAAGTAACAACTGACTAGTTATGAATATATCTGAACAAGATCTGCTAAATACGATCCTGGCTTTTGATTTTGGGGATAAGCGGATAGGAGTGGCAATTAAGCCGGCAAACGAATCGAGTGCCGAACCGCTGTTAACTCTGCAAAATAACTCTGACCTGTTTAAGGACGTAGGAGAGCTATTGGAGCTTCATAACCCCGATTTGGTTGTGGTTGGCCGCCCCCGCAACCTAGATGGTGAGAGCACTGCACAGACTATAAAAGCCGAGCAGTTTGCGATGAGTCTTGCGGGTCGTTACAATAATAAGGTTGAATTACAAGATGAAGCACTCAGTAGCGAACAAGCCAAAACCCGAATCCCCAAAGCACTTGCATCCAAAAGCCGAGAGTTTATCGACCAATATGCAGCCTGTGTCATACTCGAAAACTACCTCCAAGAACATCAAGATTAAGTATATTGTCCTCACTGTTCTTGCGTCTCTTGGGGTTTTGTTTTTGGGTATAGCAGTGTGGCTTATGGTTGCTCTAAACACACCAAAAGATCCCAGCGAACCCAAAGAAGCTGCCTTCACTGTGAAAGCTAATTCTGGAATAGAGGTGATCGCAGATAACTTGGTTAAGGCTAACCTGATAAGTGATCGTAACTTATTCATATTGTATGCGAAGTTTGGTCCGTCGAGAGGTAATCTGCAGCCAGGTATATACTTATTTAGCCCAGCTATGTCGCTTTCCAAAATAACAGATACCATGGGAGAGGGTCGGGTTTCTACTCGTAAAGTTACCTTCCAGGAGGGTCTAAATATTAACGAAATGGCAGCCAAATGGGCTAAGGCGGGTTTAGGGGATGCACAGAGCTTCGTAGTCGCCACTAAGCCACCTAATACGTATAGCCAGGAGTTCTTGCGTTACCGAAGTAATAAAGATAGTCTGGAGGGATATTTATTCCCGGCAACCTACGAAATTCTTGTCACAACAACACCACAGCAACAGATTAATGACATGTTAGATGCTTTTGCGGCTCAGGTTTTACCTAAGTTGCCAAGCGAAGTTGCGAATACCACGAAGCTTAATGAGGTAGTAACGCTAGCATCGATCGTAGAGAAAGAAGCAAATACTGCCGAAGACCGTAGGTTGGTTGCGGGAGTTTTTTATAACCGACTAAGGCTAGGTATGAAGTTAGAGAGTGATGTAACTATAAACTATGTAACTGGTAAGACTGCCACTCAGGCTGCGGATTTAAAGATTGACTCGCCCTATAACTCATATCTGTATAAAGGCCTACCACCAACTCCTATTTGTAGTCCTGGCTTGGATGCTATATTGGCTACAGTGAGCCCCACCCAGTCCGAGTATTTGTTCTTCTTAGCAGATAAAACGGGCAAGGTGCATTATGCAAAAAACCTTACCGAACATGAACAAAACATCGATAAATACCTGAATTAGGCATATTTAGCTTTATTATAAGCTAAATACTGCCCTTGACAGTCTAGCTAGCCCTTGGTAGACTAAACCCACGTAAATTTAAAGGGTAAGCATAATATCCAAGGTCTACGTGAGTAGTTTTTTGTGAGTTTATCGCTTTAAGTTTGCCTGCATCAACTTGTCAGATATGGAGATAATTTCGGTCGAAACCTCCGGTCCAGCTCTACTTTTGCAAATCTGTGAAACCAACACAGAGATAAACACCATCTAGGTTGTTTAGGTTGGCAAAAGTTGAGTTGGAGACAGACAGGTCGCAGTCTTACAGTTGCCATTACGATAGTTATACTTAACGGCACAAAGGAGAATTTTATTAGTAGAAAAGTAGTCGGATTTCCCCTACAAGTGCGTCCCGAGAATTTTGTGGGCGTGGGGCAGCAGAACTTTTCTCAAACAAACACTGCAGAAGCTAAGGCTTCTGAAAAAAGTGAAGAAATTAAACAAGCTACTCGCACCGTTCGCGATAAGCTTTCATCTAAGTTAAATATAAAAATCAGCCGCTATGCCCTACATAGCCTAGCTATAGTAGCTATAATCGCGGTTGCTAGCATGGGGCGAATTAACGCCAATCAGGCTCTTAATACAAAAGGAATAGGCTCAACTAAAGATCAAACCTCAATGATTACCACAGGTGCGATTTTGGCTTCGAGTACACAAAGCGTAATCGCTTCTGACGTTAGCCAAAAAGCTCGTGACTTAACGAATATGAGCTCACTAGCTATGGCTGGAGATGACTTTTTAGCTAACCGATCTCCGGTAGTTGCTGCAGGTGCACCAAGTCGAGAAACTATTTCTTATAAGGTTAAGCAGGGCGACACTCTAGCTACACTTTCTGCAAAGTATAACGTTACAACCGATACTATTAAGTGGGCTAATAACATAGAAGACGAGAATAATCTTAAGGCTGACACTGAACTAACAATCTTGCCCGTAAACGGTATAGTGCATACTGTTGCCGCAGGTGATGATATCTTAGCTTTAGCAGAAAAGTATCAAAGTAATGCCACTCTAATTGAGAGTTTCAATGGATTAGAAGGCAAAGCTCCTGTTGCTGGTGCCCAATTGATCATTCCAGATGGCGTTAAGCCAGCTCCTGTTTTGCCTGCAGTATCTACTCGAACCGCATCAACAGGTGCTACTTCTGGCTCGACCGGCTTCTTCTCTAACACTAAGTTTACTGGTGGGGGCAATAGCTACTACTGGGGTCAATGTACTTGGTACGTTGCATCTCGACGATCAATTCCAAATAACTGGGGAAATGCTTATAGCTGGTATTACAATGCTCAGCGCTCAGGTTTTGGTACTGGTAGTGCGCCACGAGTTGGCGCAGTGGGCTGGGAGCGTTCAAACCATGTTGTGTATGTTGAATCTGTAAATGGTGATGGTACTGTTACTATTTCGGAGATGAACTGGGGTGGACGACCTGGTGTATTGCACTATCGTACTGAGCCAGCCAGCCGATTCCTGTACATCTACTAAATCTTCAATATTGACATACTTAAAGAGCCTCCTCGGAGGCTCTTTAGTTTATGGCTGTTATCAAATTATTATGGTATAATGTCAAGCTATGTTTACAGATGTAGTAAAGGTTAAAATAGCTGCCGGTAAGGGCGGCGATGGGGTTGTTAGCTTTTTGCGTACCAGGGGTAACGCCAAAGGCGGTCCCGATGGTGGCGATGGAGGTAACGGAGGCAATGTTATTGCCAGAGCTGATCATAACTCCAACACTCTTAGTAAGTATCGTGCTAGCCGTCTATGGGAAGCCGAAAACGGTACCGATGGCGCTAATAATAAAAAACGCGGCAAGATGGGTGAAGATACGGTGTTGCTTGTACCTCCCGGCACTGTTATTACTGATGGTGAAACTATTGTTGCAGATCTTGAGAAGCAAGACGATGAAGCAATTATTGCTCATGGTGGACGCGGAGGCTTTGGTAACTCTCATTTTATTAGTTCTGTTCGTCGAGCACCGAAAATGGCCGAAATTGGTGAGCCAGGTGAACATAAAGAGCTCACTCTCGAGCTTAAGCTTGTTGCAGATGTTGGCCTAGTCGGACTCCCAAATGCTGGTAAATCGACGCTACTATCTGTAATTAGTAATGCCAAACCGAAGATTGCTAATTATCCATTTACAACATTGGAGCCAAATCTCGGAGTGGTTGATATCGACAGCCATACCTTTTTAGCCGCCGACATACCTGGCTTGATCGAAGGTGCAAGCCAAGGCAAGGGTTTGGGGGATGATTTTTTACGCCATGTTGAAAGAACTCGGGTTTTACTCCATATTATTGATGCCACCTCTAGTGATGTTGCTAGTGATTATTTGACTATCAAGAAGGAACTCCAGGACTATAAGATTGATCTCAGTAGCAGGCCACAAATACTTGTGTTGTCCAAAATTGAGAGTGTTCCCAAGCTGGAAATAGGCTCAAAAGTAATCGCACTATCCAAAGTAGCTAAAATACCCAAAAAAGAAGTCCATACTATTTCGGCGGTTGCAAATATGGGGTTGGCTGAGTTATTGCGGGCAACCCAAAAGCTTCTTTTAAAGCTTAAGGCAGAGCAGTTAGAACTTCAGCCTGATGAAGAGTTGCCAGTAATACGGTTAGATGATTCTCAGTTGTGGGATGTTGTAAAGAAGCGAAAAAATGTATTTATTGTAACAGGAAAAGAAATTGAAGGGTTTGCGAAGCGCACTAACACGGATCAGTATCAGGCAGTGCAACGCTTGCGACATATTCTTAATCGTAAAGGTATAATGCGCCAAATCGACCGACTAGGTGCTGTTCCTGGTGAGAGTAAGATTGTCATAGCCGATAAGGAGATTGATTACTAATGTTTAGCTATAAAGTTAAGGGTGTAGAGATTGAGTTTGAAACAAAAACTGATTTGTTTTCGCCGAAAGGTTTAGATATTGGTACCGAATTGCTACTAAGCTGTCTGCCGAAGTTCGAATACGACACGGCATTAGATTGGGGTTGTGGTTGGGGTGCGATTAGCCTGTGGCTAGCTAAGAATAATCCAAAATCTAAAGTGACAGCAATTGATAGTGATATCGCTGCAGTAAAAACTACTCAAGTAAATGCGACAACCAATAGGTTATTTAACTTGCATGTGCTAGCTAGCCATAGCTATGACGAGATTCCAGCTAGCTATGTCTTTGATTTGATTGTTTCCAATCCACCAACTCATCGTGGCCGAGAGATTGTCGAACTCATGATTGTAGACTCAAAAGAAAAGCTGAATCAGGGGGGCGCTATTGTGTTGGTGGTTGAGGCTCGTATTAAGCCGTGGGTTGCTCGCCAACTCAAAGCTACCTTCGGAGACTACAAGATTGTAAAGCGCAGCCGCAAGCATGTTGTGGTGATGGCCGAAAAGTAGGCTATAATAAGCATATGCAAGAAGACAAACGAGCCAAGAAAGCCGATCAATTTTTTCGCAAAGAACTAAACGAATCTGATATTCAAAAGAGCGTCCATTATACCTTTAAGGATGGCTTTAGGCTTGGTTTTGGTTTCTTTGTTGGTTTTATGCTTGGCACACTGATTGTGGTTTTGATAGCTATGGGCGTAAATGCCATTTTCAAGATGATTTAATTGATTTTATAAGGTTAAAAAAGTATAATTTGTTGATTCGGGGCATTGGCGCAGTTGGCTAGCGCGCTTCCATGGCATGGAAGAGGTCATCGGTTCGAATCCGATATGCTCCACCAATACAACATTCTAAAAGCCACTTGATAACAGGTGGTTTTTGTTATGCTTTTTGTTTTAATAATCCAATACTATACTTTAGTAGTTCTTTGTATCACCTGACCAGAAAGTACCAAAATGACCAAAAACAAAAGAGTTGCAGTGTTAGTTTCCGGAAGCGGTACGTTGCTGGAGGCGTTGATAGAGGCCAGTGTGCCGATAGCTTGCGTGGTGGCAGATCGCCACTGCAGGGGGATCGACGAGGTTGCTAAGGAAACTGGTATTTCCCAGCTAATGGTACCCCGCAAGGCGTACCGTGAGAGCGGCAAATTCGACCGGCAAGCGCATACCCGTGCCACGATCAAGCTGCTGAAGAGCCAGGCCATTGACTTGATAGTGATGGCCGGTTGGATGACTATCTTCAGCGAGGAGATGTTTGCTCCTGAAGCATTTGGCGGGCGGATTACCAATAATCACCCGTCTTTGTTGCCTGCTTTCAAGGGTGAACAGGCCGTGCAAGATGCACTGGATGCAGGGGTTAAGGTGACGGGATGTACCATCCACATCGCAACTCCGGAGCTGGACGCAGGGCCAATACTTGCACAGCAAGCGGTGCCGGTGGAACCGGGCGATGATGTTGATTTGCTATGGGAGCGTATCAAGCAGGCCGAACGCCCAATGCTAGTTCGGGTAGTCAATGAACTTCTAGGTAGCTACTAGTACAAGAAGGCCCTCCGATTAACGGGGGGCCTTCAATTTGATATAATTATAAACATGACAGGAATCATCGCGTTAATATTGGTTGGTTTGGGAGTATTTCTATTTTGGTTTGGATATGAGGTGACGGCCGGAAAGCATATGGTAAACCCCAAAGACAAATTCTTTCCGCTGATGGGGCGTAATATCGACTATGTAATCGGTGTAGCCGGTATTCCGGCTGCTCTAGGTATGTTTACGCTAGCTTTTGGGGTGTGGGCAGATATACGCATGTTGAATTATATCGCAGCGGCCTTTGTGTTGTTCGGTATTGTGCGTGCCTATCTGCCGCCCGATAAATATGGCCCTAGCTATTACAGGAAATTTGTTCAAAAGGATAAGGCCCACAGGAGCCGGCGAGCAAAATCTAGGGGCCGCAAAAGTCGTAAAAAATAGCAGTTTTTGTGCTAGAATACACGCACGATGAAAAAAATCAGTAAACGTATTGTCGCTGCAAAGCTTGCTCGTAAAGCCCAAAAGCTATTAAAAAAACACGATGTAACTGTAATTATTGTTACGGGCAGTGTTGGCAAAACAAGCGCAAAAGTTGCTATTGGCAAACTATTGAGCTCCAGCTATCAAGTTAGATTTAGCGAAGATAGTTATAATACAGATATTGGATTACCACTAAGTATTTTTGGTATTAAAGCACCATCCCCGCTTTGGGATCCACTTGCGTGGCAAAGGGTGTTTCAAAAAATCAATGTGATTAGCAAAAATTACCCTTATGACATCGTTGTTCTAGAGATGGCTGACGACGAACTAGAAGATATGTTGGAGTTTTTAAAGTTTATCAAACCGCAGTATGGCGTTATCACGGGTATTGCGCCTGTTCATATGGAGCGGATGGGATCTATGGATAAAGTAGTTAATGATAACTGGATGATTGCTTCAGGGGCGGAAACTATCATATACAACGCTGAGGTTAGCGAGCTAGTACAATTAGCGAAAAAGTCTAAAGACGCTATTGGATTTGGGTTGAGTCGGGGAGAAGTTCGTTTTGAAGATATTACACGAACTAATAAGGGGTATTTGAAAGCCACGCTGAGGATTGGATCTGTATCTAGCAATGTAACTACAAAGCTAGTAGGAGTGCAGAATCTAAATAGTTTACTCGCTGCCGCTTCGGTGGCGAACGCTATTGGAATCTTGCCTAACAAAATAGCTACAGATATCGCCAAAATAGATGGAGTTAATGGTCGGATGAAGTTGCTCAAAGGTGTTAACGATTCTAGACTGATCGATGATAGCTATAATTCTAGCCCTGATGCAGTGGTCGCAGCACTCGATGTGTTGGCTGATTTCCCGTCGAAAAAAAGGATAGCGGTGTTAGGAAATATGAATGAGCTGGGTTCACAGAGTGGTAAAAGTCACTATGATGTAGGTAAAGCCGCAGCAAAAGTAGTAGATATGCTGATAGTAATCGGCAAAGATGCTGAGGTACATACGGTGTCCGGTGCAACCGAATCCGGCATGAGTAGTGATGATATAAAGATCTTTAAAACCCCCTATGAGGCCGGCCACTTTTTAAAACGAATTGTCAAAAAGGGCGATGTAGTCTTAGTTAAAGGGTCTCAGAATGGTGTATTCTCTGAAGAAGTAACTAGAATATTGCTTGGTTCGGGGCAAAATCCAGATGATGTAATAGTGCGACAGAGCGCTACCTGGAAGCGTCGTAAGCGAAGGGCTTTTGGGTTGTAGGATGGCAAAAAGTCGAGTTGTAATTATCGGTGGTGGTCCGTCTGGTGAGCATGAAGTCTCACTAAGCAGTTCAAGGCAAATGTTGTCAAGCCTAGATGTTAATCATTATGAGGTGTCGGCAGTTCTTATTTCCAAGCAAAATAAGTGGGGGTTTGGTGAAGAACTGGATTCAATAAAGCCAGTACTTTCTCTGCTCGATGGTCTTAAGCAGTTACAGAATATTAGGCCGGATATAGTACTGATTGGTCTACATGGTAACTTCGGGGAAGATGGCAAGCTCCAGGCATTTTTGGAGAGTTTAAATATTCCATTCACCGGTTCTGGGAGCTTTGCTTCGAGCCTAGCTATGGATAAGGTTGTTAGCCAAGAGTTGATGCATGCTCATGGGCTAGAAATTATAAAAACAGTAGATTTTTGGCGTGATGATTGGGATATAAACCATGGCCAAATATTAGATCTGTGTGCCACATTGGGTAAGGGAATAATGGTTAAGCCTGCGGACGGAGGATCTAGCGTGGGAATATGCAAAAACCTTGATCGGACTAGTCTGGCAAAAGATATTGAAGAAACTTTTAAGCACACCGAACATATTATGGTTCAGCCATGCGTTGTAGGTAGAGAGTTTAGCTGTGGGGTAATAGAGCAGAATGGCCAGCTCAACGCTTTGCCTGCTACCGAGATTATCCCAAAGAACAGCGACTTTTTTGATTATGAGGCTAAATACCAACCTGGTGCCAGCGATGAAATTACCCCCGCCCAAATTGAACCAGAGTTGATGCTAAAAATTCAGGAAGCTTCCGCCAAAGCCCACTTAGCACACGGTTGCCAGGGTTACTCACGGACAGACTTTATATTGTCCGGGGATAATCTGTTTGTGTTAGAACTAAACACCCTACCTGGTATGACCGAGACCAGCCTTTTGCCACAGCAGGCCAAAGCAGCCGGAATTAGCTTTTCCGAATTGCTAGATATTATTATTAGCGCTGGGTTACAATAATCACAAATGTCTAAGCTTGATTACGAGAATTCGATTACATACTTTCGTGGCGAATGGACGCCGTTTGCAAACGCCAACCTGAGTATCGCTAGCTCGCCAGTGTTATATGGGCTGAGTATATACACCGTTTTTAATGCTATTTGGAACTCTGAAACCAAGCAACTAAATATTTTTCGACTCAAGGATCACTACGAACGATTGTGTAATTCGGCTCGTATTATGGATTTTGCAAATTTTGAGGATAGTTACAGTTATGCTCAATTCGAAAAGTTGATGATTGAGTTGTTAGATAAGAATAATGTCCAACAAGAGGTTTTGGTGCGTGTGACTATATTTATCTATGAGATATTGGCAGGTACAAAAATCAATGGGCTTAAAAATTCACTTAGCGCCTATGTGTATCCTATGGGCGAGATTTTACCACGTAGCGGTATTAAAGCTTGTGTGAGTAGCTGGACGCGGGCCGGCGACAATACTATTCCTTCCAGAGCCAAAGTGAATGGCCAGTATGTAAATGCTAGCTTAATGAAGAATGAAGCAATCTTAAATGGCTATGATGAAGCAATTGCCCTGGATGCCTCCGGACATGTTAGCGAGGGGACTGTTGCTAATTTATTTTTAGTTCGCGATGGCAAGCTAATTACTCCTGATATGGCAACTGATATATTAGAAGGTATTACCCGCAATACAATTATGCAATTGGCTGATCATTTAAAGATTCAACACGAGCAACGGCCGGTAGACCGTACTGAGCTCTATATTGCCGATGAGGCCTTTATGTGTGGTAGCTCGGCGCATATTACCCCAATACTTAGTATTGATAAACGCCAAATAGGTTCAGGTAAGCCGGGGCAAATCACCTCGCAACTTTCAGAACTTTATAAGCAGGTTCAAGCTGGTGAAATAGATAATTTCACTGAATGGCTAACCCAAGCTTGACAAGTAATTGTTATAAGAATATTCTACTAAAGTATGCAAACCGTTAAATCAATTGTAGCCGCAATTATTATTCTGCTAGTTCCTAGCGGCCGGTTTGATGTAGCCTAAAAGTAAAACAGAACATCAAAACCCGCCGCGAAACCGGCGGGTTTTTTGTTGCAGGTCGATTCGGCGGAACATACCTCGCCTCATGAGGATATTTGCGAGGTCTCCTCATGAGCGTAGTTCCGCCAAACCGGCCTGTAAAAACAATGTTGTTGTTCTAATTCTCGTCTCGAAAATATCGGGACGAGATCGGACCAACAAAATCTGGAGGGAGTAAGTGCCCGAATCGTTCAAGGTAATCCCAACCATCGATCGCCCATTCAGAGCGATCCCCGTGGACGTCAATCGAGCAACTGTGAGAGGTGACTACCAGTGTGTAGTTGCCCTGCCAGGCTCGCCGACCAAAGGTCAGCTGCTCTTGGCTTATGCCGAGGCTTGCCGATCGATGGCTGAACTGGTCGAGAAATGGGCCAGCGAGGAAGGTGTGGTAGCAGAAGAACTGATTGAAGATGCGCGGGATGGTGATTATCGCATCAGCTTTAGCATGGCACTACGACCAGAAAAGGGGGTGGACCATGACAAATGCAGTACCTTCGCCCCGCAGTTCCGAGGGCTCTGAAGATCGCGATCCGCAACGATTGCCGACTGGCGTTGAAATCTGTCTTAACAACAAGGTAGTGAGTCGCCGCGATGTTCCGGGATGGAAACCTCAGCTCGATGAGCAGTATGAGTCCGATTAACCCCGGTGGCCTGCATTTTGTGGGTCACTGGGGCAATCTCCATATTGATATAACAAAATTAACAGGAGTAAAATTAACCGTAATGATCAAATTCATCCTTAGCCTATTGCTCGGACTGTTACTGCCTCAGGCGGTTAGGGTTAGTGTATGAAAATTTTTTAGAAATTAGCAACCCTAAACCGCCTATGAGAAGGCGGTTTTTGTTTACCGCACTCAGCTTGTGATTTACTTATGTGTCATAAGCTGAGCTGGGAAACAATCTTCGAAAACAACAAGGAGGGGCAATGCCTCACGAAGATGACGACTGGGACCTCAATTCGCCCGCAAGGCTGGAGGATGCTCGTAGCCACATGCCTTTCATGGGCGGTAACGCTTTGATGCGTGAGGGGCCTCAGGCTGAAAGTGCTGTTCAGTCGGGTAGCCGGCCAGCAAAGGTGCCGACTTCTCCGGAGCATCCGGACGGTCGTCTGCCGTACGCCTGATCTCAGGTTTTGGCTAGTCTGACCCTGGGGTGGGAAACCACCCTAGGGTCATAGCTCGCACAGTTACAATATTTTACCTCTTTGGTAAGTACCTAATATATTGATGGTATCGGTATAGTCTATCAGCTCTTTTAGAGCTTCTTGAGCAATCGGTGAGTGTAAGCCAGCCTCAAAATCTATATAAAAATAGTAGTTCCAGCCCTTGCCAATAATTGGCCTGGATTCGATCTTTGTAAGGTTAATGCCACGATTAGCAAAAACTCCTAAAACTTTATGCAAAGCTCCTGGAATGTTCTTGGCGGTTATAACAATACTGGTTTTATTGGCTAGTTTGTCGTTACTGTCGTTGAGTGACAACACAATAAAGCGCGTGTAGTTATGTTTATCAGTTTCGATATCGGGTGCTAATATTTCTAATTTATGAAGTTTGGCAGCACGGGCCGAACCGATGGCGGCAAGTGTTTTATCGCCCTGGCTTGCTACATACTCCACGCTCTCAGCGGTGTCGTGGCGTTCGTGGACTTCCGCCTGGGGTAGCTTTATTTCTAGAAATTGCTCGCATTGCATTAGTGCCATCGGGTGGGAATAAACCGTTTGGATTTCTTTGAGTTTAGTACCTTTAAGCCCAATAAGGTTATGAGATATCCGCATATATAGTTCGCCAATGATTTTGACCCCATCCTTGAGTAGCAAGTCATACACTTCATTAATACTGCCAACCGAAGAGTTTTCGATAGCTACAATAGCGATTTCGGCTTGCTTGGATTGAACATCACTAAAAACTTCTGCAAATGTAGCCCGCTGAAGCTGGGTATGGTCTGTGCCGAATAATTGCCTGGCGGCAATATCATGGAATGATCCTGATTCACCTTGGATAGATATTTTCATAATTCTTGAGCGTCAAAGCCAATAGTATAAAACAGATAGGGTTAAAATTAAAGTAATTAATCAAGGTTTGATACAATTAAACAATGAGTAAACAATTGAATAAATATGATCCAATAAAAACCGAAGCCAAATGGCAAAAAATTTGGCAAGAGACGGAAATATATAAAACACCGCTAAATCCCAAAGACAAGTTTTACAATTTGGTGATGTTTCCTTATCCTTCTGGTGATTTGCACATTGGCCATTGGTATAACTTTGGTCCAGCCGACACCTTGGGCAGATTTACCAAAATGCACGGTAAGGATGTATTGCAGCCTTTGGGTTATGACGCCTTTGGTTTACCAGCCGAGAATGCTGCAATCAAGCGAGGTATCCCGGCTGACGAATGGACGGATAAGAATGTTGCAAACTTTCGCAAGCAATATGCCCGTTTAGGCGGCATATACGACCTAGGTAAAGAGGTAAACACCAGTAAACCCGACTACTATCGTTGGACACAGTGGATGTTTGTTAAATTGTTTCGTGAAGGCAAGGCCTATCAAAAAGATGGTTTGGTTAATTGGTGTCCTCAAGATAAAACGGTGTTGGCAAACGAACAGGTTGTCCATGGTGAATGCGAACGGTGTGGTACTAAGGTGGAACGCAAAAACCTCAAGCAGTGGTACTTTAAAATCACTGACTACGCCGATAGATTATTGAGCGATCTAGACACTTTGGATTGGCCGGAGCGAATTAAAGAGATGCAGCGCAATTGGATTGGCCGGAGTGAGGGCGCACTTATTCATTTTGCAATCGATGGTTCAAACGATAAGCTCGATGTTTATACCACCCGCCCGGACACTCTCTTTGGCGTGACGTTTATGGTGGTTGCGCCCGAACACCCCTTGGTTGGTGGTATTACCATTGATGCGCATCGCAATGATGTAGAACAATATGTTGATGCCGCCGGTAGCAAGACAGATATTGATCGAATGGAAAATCAAGAAAAAACTGGAGTATTCACCGGATCGTATGCTGTAAATCCGGCCACTAACGAACAGATACCGATTTGGGTTAGCGATTATGTTTTGATGGGCTACGGTACCGGAGCAATTATGGCAGTACCGGCTCACGACGAGCGCGATTACGAATTCGCAACCAAATTTGGTTTAGAAATAAAGCCAGTTATTGAGCCGGTTACCGGCAAGCCCCAAAAAAAACCCGAGTTTAGGCGCAGTATCGTAGCAATTGTACGTAACCCCAAAGACGGTAAAATACTCTCTATTAATTGGGGTAGAGACGGCGGCAATTTATTTATAGGAGGGGGAGTTGATGAAAACGAGGACTTAGTAGAAGCCGCCAAGCGTGAAGTAGCCGAAGAGACGGGTTACAAAAACTTAAAGTTAGTATCTCAATCCGAAAACATTCATCATCACTATTTTGCTCACTCCAAAAACAAGGCCAGGCAGATACTGGCTACTGGACTGCTGTTTGACTTAGTAGACGAAACAAAAAACGATCAAAAGTTAGAGAAAGACGAAAAAGGCAAGTTTAAGGTGGAGTGGCTGAGCATTGAACAGGCTGGCAAAAAAGTTGTCGATGAACTACATAAACTTCTGTTTGAGAAGTTTATTTTAGGCAGCGTGCACTCCGGCCAAGGAAAGTTGATTAATTCGGATAGCTTTGATGGTCAGGATAGTGAAGAAGGCAAAAAGAATATTACTACTTGGCTCGAAACTCAAAACTTGGGTCAAAAACAAACTCAGTATCGTTTGCGCGATTGGCTTATTAGTCGTCAACGTTATTGGGGTGCACCGATCCCGATTATTCATTGTGAGCAGTGTGGGGCTGTGCCAGTACCCGAAAAAGACCTGCCGGTGGTTTTGCCACTCAAACAAAAGTTTGGTGAGGACGGGCGTAGCCCACTCCACGATCACCCAGGTTTTGTAAAAGCTAAATGTCCGGAGTGTGGTGGTGAAGCACGGCGAGAAACCGATACTATGGACACCTTTGTAGATAGTAGTTGGTACTTTTTGCGATATCCGAACCCAAGCTACGAAGATGGACCGTTCGATCCTTTAGCGGTAAAGCAATGGTTGCCGGTCGATCGTTATATTGGTGGTGCTGAGCATGCCGTGTTGCATTTATTGTATGCTCGCTTTTTCACGAAGTTCTTGTTCGACCAAGGACATATTGATTTCGAGGAGCCATTCAAGAAGCTTATTAATCAGGGGATGATTTTGGGCCCAGATGGCAATAAGATGAGTAAGAGCAAGGGAAACGTTGTTGATCCAGATGACTATGTTAATAAGTTTGGCGCAGATAGTGTTCGAATGTATTTAATGTTTATGGGTCCATACGACGAAGGTGGCCCATGGGATCCAAAACGATTCGAGGGAACTTATCGGTTTATAAATAAAGCTTGGGAGCTAACGACAGTGGAATATATAGCATCCACCCACGATTCGATGGTCGAATCTGAACTTGAATCTAGGATGCATAAGACAATTAAGAAAGTAACCGAAGATGTTACTGCGACCCGCTTTAATACTGCCATCGCAAGCCTTATGGAATTTGTGAATTATGCAGGTTCAGTTAAGTTGAAGGGTCAAGTAGATCGGAAAGTTTGGGATGAGGTAATTAATACCCTTACCAAACTACTTGCACCATTTGCGCCATTTTTGACTGAAGAAATCTGGGAGCAGAACGGCAACGGAGAGAGTGTGCATTTGCAAGCTTGGCCGGAATATGACCCTAAATTGGTGAAGGATGATGTAGTCACGATTGTAATTCAAGTTAATGGCAAATTAAGAGGTGAATTTGTAGTTAATTCCGAAGATTCTCATTATAAAGACGAGCTCGAATCTCAAGCTCGCGAGCAGATGGGTGATAAACTAAATGATATGGAAATACTTAAGGTTATTGTGGTGCCTGGCAAGCTGGTTAATTTTGTGGTGAATTCATAATGTTAGGTGGTCCTATTTGTCAGCAAGGGCTAGATTGTTTAATGTTTGGTCTGTTTGTGTTTATGTTGTTTTTGGTTCCGATTGTTGCGGTTCTTGGTGCTATTTACTTATTGATAATAAAATTCGTAAAACATCGTAAGCCGAATAGATATATTTTAGTTGCTACTATTATTACAGGCGCAGCTACTCTGTTCTTCTTTGTAGTACCTTGGATTTTTGGATTATTGGCTTTGTTGGTGAGTCAATAAATACTTATTCCAACTTGATTATATCGCCGAATTCTGATACAATACCCCTCGAAGATATGCTTATTAAGCAGTCTAGGTTGGTAAA
>CAYSEY010000003.1:1048-23057 GCA_964430405.1 uncultured Candidatus Saccharibacteria bacterium | reverse complement strand
GTTCGCTGATCGAACCAAGACTAATCAATCCGCCAGTCTTTTGTAGCATCACAACTACTTCGCTGGTGAAGTCGTCATTTTGTCCTTGTAGCTCGCGAACTCTAGCGAGAGCAGCTTTTTCTATCTGTCGAACACGTTCTCTGGTAATATTTAGATCTTGCCCGATCTGCTCGAGCGTTTGGTGTTCAACATTAATACCGCCTCTACGTTTTAGGACCTCTTTATCGCGGTCTTTTTTTAGTCCCGTAAGGGCGTTATTTACCATTTCATTCAATTGTTCTGTGTTAAATTTTGCCATAATGTTAGGTTTAAATTGATAAAATGACCTCTGAAGGCCACTTAGACTTAACTATTATATCATCGAACTAGGTTACGGTCAACACTTATTTACTTTTTTTAGCAATCAGCTCCATAGCCTTCTTGGCTGTGATTTTACTTGGGTCATCACCTTTTGGGATCTTAACATTCACTTTCCCGTCTGTAATGTATGGACCGAACCGACCGTTAAGAATACGGACTCCATCGTCTTCGAATTCGGCAATTACCATCTTTTTTAGCTTTTCTTGGTGTTCAACAACAAGACTGTTCGCTTCATCTTCGGTAATCTTAAACGGATCGAGTTCGCCTATGGAAACATTTATAGACCCCACCTTAAGGTATGGCCCAAATCTGCCGGTTGTAGCTACAATTTCCTCGCCCTGAGCGGTATTGCCAACCACCCTGGGTAGCTCAAACATCTTGAGTGCCTCTTCGAGTGTTACATCGGCAATTTTGCGACCCTCTGGCATAGGAGCAAAACGAGGTTTTTCGTCACTTTCAGTTTCCCCTATTTGAATCATTGCACCAAATCTTCCTAATCTGGCAATCACGGGCTTTTTACTTGTTGGATCCTCGCCTAATATACGGTTCTGGCTGGCCTCTTGGCGTGTAATGCCTTCAGAATCACTTACTAGTTTATGAAAGGGTTTGTAGAAATCCTCAATCATTTTTTGCCATTTAAGCTTAGCTGTGGCGATCTCGTCGAACTGAGCTTCTACCTTGGCAGTGAATTGGTAGTCTAGTATCTCTCCGAAATATTTGACCAAGAAATTTGTTACTACCGTTCCGGTGTCGGTAGGAATTAAACGGCTCCTATCGGTATCGTATCGTTCGTCGATTTTCTCTGAAGTTACCTTGTCCTTTTTTAGTTTGAACACTTCTATTGTTCGAACTTTGCCAATTCCATCTGACTTTTCAACATATCCCCTAGTTTGAATAGTAGATATGGTGGGAGCATAGGTACTAGGGCGCCCGATCCCTTCGGCCTCAAGCTTCTTAACCAGTGAAGCTTCAGAATAACGAGCAGGCGGACGAGCAAATGTTTGTGTAGCTGCTACTTCTTCTAGTTTTACCAGGTCGTTAACGGCTAGCTTGGGTAGGATACTCGGATCCTTCTGGTTAGTGGATTGATAGGCTTTTAGGTATCCAGGGAATACTACTACTTCGCCTTTAGCCAGGAACAATTCTGATACGTCTGTGTTACCAATCTGTATTTCGGTCTTTTCTAGTTGTGCTTCTGCCATTTGCGAAGCCAGTGCGCGAGCCCATATTAACTCATATAGCTTAGATTGTTTTGCATCCTCGCCAGCACTTTTAAGGTCGAAGTCAGTTGGCCTAATTGCCTCATGGGCCTCTTGGGCGTTAGCCGACTTTGATTTGTACTGTCTAATTTTTAAGTATTCTTTGCCGTAATCATTTGTAATTGTTTTGGTTGCTTGGTTTACTGCGGTTTGTGATAAATTTACCGAATCAGTACGCATATAGGTAATATGCCCAGCCTCATATAGGCGTTGGGCAAGCACCATGGTTTGTTTTACAGAATAGCCCAAACGGCTAGCTGCAGCTTGTTGTAAGGTGGAGGTGGTAAATGGTGGTGTGGGAGTCTTCTTGGCTGGTTTTTGTGTTACTGCTTGAACGCTAAATTCTTTACCGATCAGACTATTTAGGAACGATTCAGCCTCTTTGCTGGTTTTTAACCGTTGGTTTAGCTCGGCCTTTAGTTCATCTCCAGATTCAGATGTAAAAATTGCAGTTATTCTGTAGTCTGATTTCTGTTCAAAATCATCAATTTCACGTTCACGCTCTACGATTATACGCACAGCAACGGACTGTACTCTACCGGCACTCAGGCCCGTTTGTATTTTTTTCCATAATACCGGACTCAATTCATATCCTACTAATCGGTCGAGTACTCGCCTGGCCTGCTGGGCGTCGACTTGGTTTAGGTCGACAGTTCTAGGGGTTTTAACTGCTTCTTCGATAGCTGGTTTAGTTATCTCGTGGAATACTATTCGTTTTGTCTTTTTTGGATCAAGCTTCAGGGCTGAACATAGATGCCAGCTAATAGCTTCTCCTTCGCGGTCTTCATCGGTGGCGAGCCAAACTTCTTTACCCTTGGCTGCTTTTTTAAGGGCACTGACCACCTTGGTTTTATCTGGAGTTATAGCATATTCTGGTGCAAAGTTATGCTCAATATCGATACCAATTCCGCTCTTAGGTAGATCACGAATGTGCCCCATGCTACTTAATACCTCAAAATCACTACCGAGATACTTCTCAATAGTTTTAGCTTTGGCTGGGGACTCTACAATAACGAGGTTTTTTGGCATGTATTTGATTATGCTAATGTTTTAATTAGTAATTTGCAAATAATTACAAGACCCGAACTATATATGAGCTAGGGTGATTTTGTCAAATATATAGCGAAACCCCGCAAATTGCGGGGGTCGCATCTTGCGGGGTTATTGAGCCGGCCAGGTGTGTCCGTGTAGCTCCAAATGGTGCTTGAGATCTGGCAGAAGAGTTTCTCCGAGATAATGAACTTTCAGAGCATTTTCCTCTGTCATTTCCATCAGCTGGGACAGCCAGATCACTCCGGCGTTTTGTTCCAGCACGGTAATTGCCCTTCGGGCATTGGCGCTGGTCGATTCATCGACCAAATCGGATAGTCGAACTGCTCCAAGTGTCGGAGTTGTATCCGAACCGGCGTGGTTGTCGATCGTGCTTCGGTAACTCACCGTTACGGGTGATCTATCGATCGCTTCGCTGATCAGGTGTTGCAGCTCAGTGAGAGCTGTACGCTCAGCTTCAGCGTCGATTTCGATCGTAAGCTTTGCCACTTTCTTCCTCCAGGTGATAGGTGCTTACTTGAACTGGAGAATATATTACAACAATTGGGCGTATTTGTAAATATGGTATAAGGAAAGAGCCCCGGCAGTTCAACTGCTGCCGGGGCTCTCCTGTTCTTTGGAATCCAACTCACCGAAGGTGGGTTGCAACGACGCTCCTGCCTGGTCGATCACGGCCGGTTCTTTGCGCAAAATACGCTCCAAACCTGTTGCGGCATGATATGGGGTGCGGCCCCCACTCGCTAACTACTGATTTCGACAAGAGAAGGCAAGTTCTCGTGGTGACACCGTCCCGATCGGGGACTTGCCGATTAGACCCTACCCTCACCGGGTGGTGAAGATTTTGCCATGGGCATCAATAGATATTGAGAGGATCATAAAACGTCAAGCTACCATGGATGCTGGTCTGGGGATCGCGGTGTTAATCGCGCTCTAACCATGAAGGTACCCAGGCTTAGCCGACCTTAACCCCTTGGTCGAAATTGTCCAACCTGCGGGGCTGGCAGCTCATACCGGGCCTGAAAGGATAGACCCTTAGACGATTTATGAATATTCCAAAGAACACTAACAAGGATATATTATACCCTAATTGTCAATTATTGACAACATTACGATAGAATCCACTGGCCGGCACCAAGGTTGCGGATTTTGCCGGTTATTTCCATGAGGCTAATAATACTTGCAAGGTTCACGGCATCAATTTCTGATCGGTCGATTATTTGTTGGGTAGTAAGCGATTGTTCGCTAAGCAGATCAATTATCACCGCCTCTTCGCGGCTATCGGCTTTAACCTTGGTTTTTACTAGGCCTGGACTTTCCATACCAAGGATTGCCAGTATATCCATGGCATTCGTTACTAACTGCGCGCCATTTTTTATTAAGTTATTTGGACCAGCAGAACGCTGACTTGTTATGTTGCCCGGAACAGCCATTACCAAGCGGTTAGCTTGAAGGGCAAAGTTGGCTGTAATCAAGCTACCTGACTTGGCATCAGCCTCGGTGACGATAGTAGCCATACTAAGTCCTGCAATTATTCTATTTCGTGCTGGGAAGTTTGATTTAAATGGTTCCGTACCATTAGCGTATTCAGTTATAACTCCACCTCCCGATTCTATTATCTGATTAAAGAGGTTTGTGTTACTTCGTGGGTATGGTGCGTCTAGTCCGCAACCCAATACGGCAATAGTCTTACCGTTATTATCAAGCGCCGCCTGATGGGCTATGGTATCGATACCAAGGGCTAGGCCACTTACTATACAAAATCCAGCGCGAGCTAGCTCACCAGCTATTTGATAGGTAGTGGCGCGTCCATAGTTCGTTGGTCGCCTAGAGCCAACAATTGCTACCATCGGCAATTCAGGAATCCCTCCGGCTACAAAAATTTGCTTAGGAGGGCTATTAATATCCCGAAGGATATTTGGGTATGTGTTGTCATTACTGGAAATTTGTTGTATATTCATATTCCAAAACTAACCGAGAAGTAATTATTAACATTAAACGTAAGAAGAAAAAAGTGTTGACATCATTCCGCTTATGTGATAAGATACTGTTCGTCCTTACAAAAGAACATATTTCCCCAGAAATTCAAGGGAGTAATCTGCTCCGCGAGGCCAAATCTAAAACTCACCCTCCTTTTAGATCTCGCGAGCAGATTACTCCCTTTAACGCCACGGTCTACTTATATATTATGATGGCCGCCAAAATCCCGTTAAGGGGGCATTAAAGGGAATAATAAACAGATCAGTTCGAGTTTATACGGCTGGTCTGTTTTTTATTCTAATAAATCAATGATCTACTCGTAATATTATCAGCCTAAAATTGTGATTGCGAGCATGGAGCGGAATAAACTTAGATATTAATTAGCAGTATATGTGAACGTACATTAGAAGCGCTAAGCTTGCACTATTGTAATTCAATACTGTGCGATGAATGATCTACGTCGTTTTTAAGTGCATCGGAAATTAAGTCTGCTGTAGTAAAAATAATCTCATCAAGGTTGCTGGTCTCATCTTTATTAAATTTTTGAAGTACGAACTTTTCCGCAGAGATCGTGGATAATTGCGGATTTTTAATACCCACCCTAAAGCGCACAAACCCTTCTCCTAGCTTCGTAATTATGTCCTTAAGTCCATTGTGCCCACCACTACTTCCACCAACTCGAGTGCGGACTATGCCAAAATCCAGATCCAAATCATCACTTATTACCCAAATGTTATCTAAACTTACTTTATAAAAGTTAGCGATTTTAGCAACACTATCACCGCTCAGGTTCATGAAGGTTTGTGGCTTAGCAATGATTATGGTTTCTCCGTTATGTACAAACATGGCAACATCGGCCTTAAGTTTCTTATCTAGGTTCAAACCAACTTTCATTCTTTTGGCTAATTCATCTGCAACTAAAAACCCCAAGTTGTGTCTAGTATTCGTATATTCATCACCCGGATTACCCAAACCAATAATAAGTTTCATATAGCTAGTATAAACTATTTGTCTTTATATTTGCTTTTGAATTGGATTGTCATAGGTAGACCGGTAAGATCGAAGTTGGCTCGCAGTTGATTCTCTAGATAACGCTGATAACTGAAATGAATTAGCTCGGGATGGGTGCCAAAGATAGTTATCTCTAATGGCTGGCTATTTGTTTGGGTTATGTAATTTAATTTGGCGTGGTAACCTTTGGTTGTAACGGGAGGTTGCTTATTGACCGCTGCTCTTAAAAGATCATTGAGCTTTGTAGTAGGTAATTTTATATTCTGTCTGCTGTGAATATCAACGATGATTTGCTTAAGCTTCTCTAGGTTTTGACCTTCAACAGAAGAAGTAAAAATAAGCGGAGCCCACCAGACGTACTGTAGCTGTCCGCTAATCTTACCTGACATTTGGTGCATTAAGTTTTCATCTTTCTCTGCTATTGAATCCCACTTAGTAACAACAACAATAAGGGATTTGTGAGCATCTTTTACTAGACCAATAATGTGCTCGTCTTGTTTGGTGAGCATATCATTGGCGTCTATTAAAACAAGGCAGATATCGGCCTTCTCTATCGCCTGCTTGGTGCGAGTTGATGAAAAAAATTCAATTCCAGCACTTACTTTGCCTCTTCGCCTCAGTCCGGCCGTATCGTTAAAATCAAGCTGAACTCCTTTATAGCCGATGCTTGTTGAGTTTACATCTCTAGTTGTGCCGGCAATATCACTAACTAGGGCTAAATCTTCCTTTGCTAAGGCATTTATTAGTGCGCTTTTACCGACATTTGGCCGGCCAAGAATGGTGATACTTATAGAATCAGTTTTTTTAGCAACTTTCTTGCGGGGAATTTGGCCGATTATTTCTATTAACAGCTCGTTAATACCTATTCCGTTTTGAGCAGAGATGGCCATTATATTTTCAAACCCTAAACGTCGAAAATAATCTGTATTACTATTAAACTCACGTTTGTCACACTTATTAAGAGCCAAAATCACCGGCTTCCCACTCTTCATTACTAGCTTAGAGAGCTTTTGATCGTTACTATTGAGGTCGCTTGTACCATCGGCCATAAAAATCACCAGGTCAGATTCTGCTACTTGACTACCTAAACTAGCGATAGCTTGCTTACTTAGAAGGTCGTTAGTTTTGGCGAAACCGGCACTATCAACTAGCTCAAATTGGACGTTGTCGTGTCGAACAATGGTACGGTTTAGATCGCGTGTAGTGTGAGCGATATGCGAAGTTATCGCCTGGTTGCTATGACTCAGGCGATTGAACAGAACGCTCTTACCAACATTTGGTTGGCCAACTATTATTACTCTTGATAAAGATTTCATTTTATTGCCAAATATAGTTATTGAACGCCCAGTCTATCATATTTTTGCTTTCTTGGAAACGGTCAGGACTGTCCAGGACAATGGTGATAATCTTATTGCCTTGCCTTTCCGATAGAGTTACCAAGCATTGCCCGGCATTTAGCGTGAAGCCGGTTTTGATACCAATTACCCCACCCTGTCCGAGAAGCTTGTTGGTCGTAGTGAGTGTGTAGCTTTTGCCACTTAAAGTAGTTATCTTGGCTGACGTTGATTTTACAATCTCGTTAAATATTTCGTTCTGAGTAAGAATTCCAGCCATAACCAATATATTATTAGCACTACTGAGTTGGCTCGATTCATCCAAGCCGGAAGGGTTCTCGAAGTGACTATCTTCTAATCCCCATTCGCTAGCTTTTGCATTCATTTTGCTTGCGAAAGCATCAATAGATCCGCTGTCGTATATGGCCAGAGCATTGGCTGCATCATTTGCCGAGTGAATCAGTAGAGCGCGTACTAAATCTATTAGTTTAAACTGCTCACCTTTTACGATGCCAATTTTTTGATCGGCAGCTTCAAGTGTAGGGATTGAACCGACCGTTACGATCTCGTCTGGAGAATGACTATCCATAATAACAAGTGCTGTCATGAGCTTATTTATTGAAGCAATCGGGCGCTTGTCGTCGGGCTGTTTTTCATAGAGTCGTTGTGATGAATTTAGATCGTAAATTATTGCCGAGCTAGCACTTGCCTGGAAGGTTTTGGCGGCAGGTTTTTTCTGGGGAGATTTTTGGTAGCCTACAGCTTGGAAAGGAATAGCTTTAGTCTCGTTCTGTTGATTACTATTTATGAAGTTATTAAATCCAGAAAAAACACCGAGACCATTGACTGCCAGCAGGGAAACAAGTAGCCCGACAATGATCAAGGGACTCACAGGACGTCCTCAGGCATAATAAAATCAAATTTTCCTTCTGGTAGGTGTGGGTTTGAGTATGTACCGATACCCACCCTCTCAAGATCAATAACATCGAGCTTAACCGACTCTAAGCTTCTACGAATCTGGCGTTTGCGCCCCTCTTTCATTTCTATCCTTAGCGTATTTGATTTTATTTTATTCACTTTTAAGTTGCTTTTACCGTCATCCAGTATTACACCATGATTAAGAGCTGATATCTCACCCATGGCAACTGTCTGTTTAGTTTTAACTATGTAGGTTTTAACCTTGCCCTGTCCGGGATGGCTGAGCTGTTGTACGAATTGGCCGTCTGAACTAAGAATAATTAATCCACGACTGTCTTTATCGAGTCGGCCTGCGATCTTTAATGATGCGAAGTTTTTTGGTAGAGCATCAAATACGGTGGGGCTCTGACCTTGATGTTGATGTGAACAAATTTGGCCAACCGGCTTGTTGTACACGATGTATATATCGCTTCGTATCTGACCGGCTTGGTCGTCGAGAAGCACTGTATCACTCGGTGCGACCCGGAAGCTAAGATCGGTTAAGGTTGATCCGTTAACCTTTACTCGACCTTGTTTTATAATCTCGTCAGCTTTACGTCGAGATTTAGCCAGACCAACCGTGACAAGGTATTGGTTAATTCTGGGTAATTCCATCGTTCGGCCTTGGTAGTTGTTTAATATTTGTTATACCCATAGCGTTCAAGAATTCAGTTGTAGTGCGGTAATTTGTTTCGTTATTTGCGTTAGTTTTTTTAATAAGTTGTTTATTAAGCAGGTTCTTAATTGACTGCTCAGATCCAACTCCTCGAATTTCGTCAATGCTGGCCCTGGTGATTGGCTGTTTGTAAGCAACAATACTAAGCACCTCCAGGGCAGCTTGTGATAGTGGTTGAGGGCTTGTTTCGTAAAACTCCTCTATCAAGTTGGCATAACCAGCCTGAGTAGCTAAGATAGCTTCTCTTTCATTATCTACGATAACTAAGCCAAGGGTTTCGAGCTGTTTATTTGTCGATAAAATTAGACTCTGAAGCTTTTCAGAATCAATACCAAAGTTTTTACATAACAACTTGTGGCTAATTGGTTCGGAGCTATAGAACAAAAGTGATACTAACTTAGCCTGTTCGTTCATACCGCCTCCATCACTCCAGGTTGATTGGCGATTATTGTAATATCACCAGTGCGCAACATATCTAATAGAGTAAGAAGGTATAGAGCCGCTTCGGTACGGGTTTTGGCACTATCAATAATCTCTCCATTTGAAAAACTCTTTAGTTTGCGTATATGTGCGATAAAATCAGTCCGTATTTTTTTAAGTTGGTCACTTCGACTGTTTATGGTGTGTGACTTAGGGGCATTGTTATATTGACGCTGGACAAAATTAAAAATACTCACCAACTCATCGCTACGACAAAGTTGTGTTGGTCCAGAGAACTTGAAGCCAGGCCTAACATAGTGTGGTGATCTACTAGCTAGAGTTAGCTGAGTCGCAAGATCTTTTACGATCGCGTATTGTCTCAAAGATTCTGTCAGATCAATTTCTTCTTCGATAGCCTCTATCGCTAATATCGCTTGGCTTTTGTCAAAAGTAAGCTTAGTTGCTACAAATAAAAACCAGTTCATTTCTTCTAGGCTAAGTTCTAAGTCGGCAATATAATGAAGGTAATCATCGGTAATCTTAGCAAGTGACACTTCGGCGATATCGAGTTGACGCCTGTTTAGTAGCTCCAAAAGTACATCAAAAGGACCTTGGTAGTTTTCTAGTTCAATAAATAGCGGCATATTTATAGGATACTACGTATACAAATTATACAAAAGGAAGGAGCCCGGTCGGATGAATCCGACCGGGCTCCAGAAAACGCGGGTTTGCCTTAGGGGCTAAGGCGGTTGGGCCCACGGTAGAGGAAGGTGACTTCCCGAACCGACTTGAGTCCCAACATGATCATCAGAATCCGAGTCAGTCCGACTCCGCAACCTCCGTGAGGAGGACAGCCGAACTTGAACGCATTCAGATAGTGCATGAGCGGTGTTCTGCTCAAGCCCTTTTCTTCTGCTTGTCTGCAGAGCACGTCGTAGCGGTGTTCGCGCTGCGCTCCAGTCGTGATTTCGAGCCCCTTCCAGATGAGGTCGAAGCTCTTGGTCAGACCGGAATCGTGCTCATGGCGCATGTGATAGAAGGGCCGAGCCGAAACTGGCCAGTCAGTCACGAAAATGAACTCGTGACCGAACTCCTTCATGCACCATTGGTACAGGATCCGTTCCCCCTCCGGGTCCAGGTCGTCTTCCTTGTGAGGAGTGTGACCTTGGCTCCGAACCAGTTCCTGGGCCTCTTGCAGGGTGATGCGCGGGAAAGGCAGCGTTGGTGTCACAACTTCGACACCGAACTCGGTGGTGATCTGGTCTCCCAGGGTCTTTTTGACCTGACCGATGACGCTGGCCAGCCACCTTTCTTCGAGCGACATGACATCTTCGTGTGACTCAACCCAAGACACTTCCATGTCGACGGAAGTGAACTCGGTATCGTGCCGACTGGTGTAAGAGGGGTTGGCTCGGAAGACAGGACCGATCTCGAACACCTTGTTCATGCCGCCGGCGATTGCCATCTGCTTGTAGAACTGGGGCGATTGGGCCAGATAGGCCTTGCGTCCAAAGTACTCCAGGCTGAATAGCTCGCCGCCAGACTCGCTGGCCGTACCCATGAGCTTGGGTGAATGGAGCTCCAGAAAGCCCTCGTCACTCCAAAAGCTTCTCATGGCTTCTTCCACCCGGGTTTGGGTTGCCAGCATCAACTGGTTGCGCTCGGTGCGTAGAGACAGGCTCCTCCAGTCGAGCTGAAGCTCTTCAGAGGAGGAGGCGTCGATCGGCAGAGGTGAGTCTGCCAGTGATAACACTTCCAGCCTGGTCAGGTTGATGTCCAGACCACACAGTTTGGATGACTCGTTCGGCACAACCAAGCCAAAGGCTTGAACGGTTGAGCCGACAGTCAACTCTGAGATGACCTGCCCCACGATGGGGTTTGTCACCTTGTCGTTGACCAGCTGGATGGCCCCGGAATGGTCCCTGAGGGCGATGAACTGCATCCGCTTCTGGTCTCGAACGACCTCCACGAACCCAGTGAGGGTAACGGCGGCGTCCTCCATCTGAGGAGTCAGCTGCCCGATCGGATGTGAATACAGCATGTGTTTCTCCTTATGGATAGAAACGTCGTCCCGCGATTCTCGGGAATGGAATTGTGTCCCGCACGTGCGGGATGGAAAGCAGCCAGCGGACGGCTCTCTCGAGACCCATACCGAAGGCTATGTGTGGCGAGCACCCTAGATCGTGAACCTCGCGAACGAAGCCGTAGCGATCATCGAGGTGCTTGCTCTTCTCGGCAAGACGCTCGTTGAGCATGTCGGGGTCGTAGATCTTCTCTGCGACACCGAGCAACTCCCCATAGCCGTCACTGGCAATCAAATCAGCGACCATGGTCAACCGATTGTCGTCAGGATCGATGACATAAGGAAAGGGCTCAACGAGTCGCGGTATTCCTACCAGCCAGAACGGTCCCTTAAAGAGCTTGGAAAGCTCTTCTTCTTCGGTTGAGCCGATGCTCTGACCAAAAACGATGTCGAAACCATTGCTTGCGAGGTGGGTTACCGCCTCTTCGTAGTTGATCCGGGCGTAGGGAGTCTGCATTCCATCTTCCCGTGGCGTAACACCTAGGACGCGCATATATTCAGCGCCCTCAATGTTGACAGTCTCGGTGATGTAGGCAATGAAGCTCTCGACAAGCTCCATGATGTCTTCCCTGTTCCCCCAGGCAAGTTCGGCTTTGATGTGCCAATACTCGCTGAGGTGTCGCTTGCTGCGTGATTCTTCACCTCGAAAGCTGGGTGCCATGTTGTAGACCTTTTCGAAGGCCTGGCAAGCAGCCTCGAGGTAGAACCCTGCACACTGTGACAGGAACGCCGGCTCTCCATGAACTTTGAGGTCTATGGCTGTACGGTCGTCGTAGAGCGGCACCGGCACCAAAATGGGAGCATCGAACTCCAAGAACCCCTCCTGCTTGAACCACCTGCGAGCCACATCCATAACCAAGGATCTGAATCTAAGAAGGGCCATCACCTTTTGGTTACGAATATAGAGGTGCCGCTGACGCAGCATCAGGTCGGTCAGAGCGGGATCGAACAGGTCGATGTCTGATCTGGCAGCCGGACTCAAGGTCGTCCGGGCTAGATTGATGACTTCGAACGCTTCGACGATCAATTCTGGCTGATTCAGGCGATCGGACACCGTGAGGTGTCCTACGGCCCGAACAGAGGATTCGACTGAAACAGATTTGGCGAGATCAAATTGCTCCTTGCCTACGTTTCTCAGATCGATCACAGCCTGGATTGAACCAGTTGAATCAACCACGTCGACAAACAGAAGCTTGCCGTGTAGTCGTTTTTTCAGTACCCAACCCAACAGTTCCACCGACTCCGAGTATTCCTCAAGAGCAAGTGTGTGTAGGTCGATAGCATAATGAGTTTTTCGACTCACTGATTGCTCCTTCTACTCATGGATGTGAACGTGCTGAGCGGACTATAACATGATTAGCTTATAAAATCAATATACAAATAACTTGTGCTTAAAATAAATTGTACCTTTACTTCCCGCTTTTAGATGTTATAATTCGGTCAGTCTTCTATCCGCTCCTTGACTAGATATGACTCCCCCGACATGTTCTGAGTAAATTGTGTTCTCAGGATTAGAACCGAAAGGCATAACATGTACCGAGAAATTGACCGTGGGGCCTACCTTGCGTACGCAAGCTCCTTTACGGCTGACGAACAGCTTTTGATCGACGAGTTTGCGGCCTGGCTGCCGTCATCCATCATCGATTGCCACGCTCACTGCAACCTTCCAGAACACGTGCGCTTCATCGACGATCGGGCGTACAACCACATGCTTTCAACTTTTCCAAGCTTCAGCTTAGAAGAGTCTAGACTGTGGCATGAGCTGCTCCACCCAGGGGTAGCGATACGCACGTTGCGATTCCCTAAAACCTTTCGGGGCGTTGACCACAAAGCGGCAAACCTGTACCTACTGGGACAGAGCGATGCCCAGGATCGGGTCGCTCTATATGGGTTGCCCGATGATGTCGATTACACCATCGGCATGCTGGAACATCCACGGGTTTCGGCCCTCAAGATGTACTACTCCTATTTGGAGCCGCCGGCAACCGAGATCTACCAGTACTTCCCCAGGGAGGTACTGGATGCTGCGCAAGATCTGGGATTACCGATCATTCTTCACCCCCCGCGTCGGATTACGACTTGTCTCGATCAGATCCTCGGTCTGATCGCGGACTTTCCTCGGCTGCGAATATGTTTGGCTCACTTGAGCCTGACGAAATACGTTGTGCCGGGGCTTGAGCAGGCCTTTGCAGCTATTGCAGAGTTTCCGCAGGTGAACTTCGACACAGCTCTGGTTCCCTCTGAAGAAGTCGTTTCGATGGCACTTGAGATTGTAGGTCCAGACAGGATTATGTACGGCTCCGATGAGCCACTGCATTTGATTCGGTCGGTTGCCTACAGCCATCCCGAGCTTGGGGAAAGGCTGGCAACGGGCTACCCATACCACTGGGTTGATCCTGTTGAACACACCGAGCACGGGCACCGGGCAACCGGGGTCACTCACGCTCATTGGCAGGCCTTGCTTGCTATCAGGGGCGCTGTCGGAAGGTTCTCTCCTCTTGAATCGGCGCAAGCTGAGCTCAAGCAGAAAATCTTTCACGACAACGCAGCACAGTTCTACGGCTTTTAGCAAAAGCCCAATTGTCCAGAAGGGCTTGGTCATTTCGACCAGGCCCTTCTTCATTTTTATAAAAGTTACTAACCCTTTATTATCTTTTTTTGAATCAGTTCTAGATCTTTTGCCGTGGCTTTATGACATTCATGGGAAGAAATGTAGCCCTCGTAGTGAGTAAAAAATTTATCAATATGTGATATCTTTTGCTCCCAAGAATCACTTTTTGTGCCATGCATTGGATACATCTTGGCATGCAAATGATCAACTTCGAAGCCCTCAAAAACCAAGCCAACCCTACCGACATCTTCTAAACCAGCTCTTAATAACCCTGCCACCTTTTTAGTAGCAAGCATTAGTGAAATAACATCCTCATTTGCTTGCTCAAAAATATCACTCGTTAAGTGTCTTTTGGGAACAACAACTGTAGCGCCATCGGTATTTGGGTAAATTGATAGAAAAGCTAAATAGTTTTCATCTTCCCATATTTTATAAGACTGGGTTTCGCCTTGAACAATCTTGCAAAAGATACATTCAGATTTCATATTTATGGGGTAAGTCTATGCGGACCGCGGTAGATATAAGTAACCTCTCTTACGTTTGAAATATCAAATAACTTCATAAGCATCCTGGTGGGGCTTAGGCCTAACCCGCCATGTGGAGGACAACCATACTTAAAAAAGTCAAAGTAAAACTCTAGCGGCTCCAAGGATAATTTCTTCTCTTTTGCTTGCTTCATAAGTACATCATAGCGATGTTCACGCTGCGCTCCGGTTGTAATTTCTATTCCCTTCCAAAGTAAGTCAAAGCTTTTGGTTAGTTCTGGCTTTCCTTCGACTCGCATGTGATAAAACGGTCTGGCAGACACCGGGTACTCGGTAACAAATACAAACTCATGACCGTGTTTTTCAGCAATTATTTCTGACAACTTTCGTTCTTCCTCTGGGCTAAGATCGTCTTCTCTTTCGGTTTTAAGTTTGAAAGGAGCTAGTAATTTTTTTGCTTCAGCCATAGTGACTTGAGGAAATGGTGTTGTAGGTACATTGACCTTGGCCCCAAACTGTTCTTGTATTTGTTTACCAAACTTCTCCTGTACAGCACTAATCATTGCTACTAGCCATTTCTCTTCTTCGGCCATAACATCTTCGTGAGATTTAATGTAAGAAAGTTCCATATCGTAGCCGGTGAATTCGGTATCGTGTCGGCTTGTAAATGAAGGATTGGCTCTAAAAACTGGCCCGACCTCAAATACTTTTTCAAAGCCCGACGCCATGGCCATTTGTTTGTATATTTGTGGTGACTGTGCCAAATAAGCTTTTCGATCAAAATATTGAACTTCAAAAAGCTCTGCTGCACCCTCACTTGGTATGCTCATTAGTTTTGGCGAATGAATTTCCAAATAGTCGTTGTCGGTCCAGTGCTTACGACCAGCTTGGTCCATACACGTCCAGGCTTCAAAGATTAGTCTATGTTCAGGCCGGCGCAAATCTAGCCATCGCCAATCAAGGCGCTTTTGTGTTTCTGCTTCGTTATGATCGGTCCCGCTAACCGGGATAGGTAGATTGGGGTCAGCCAAAGAAAGAATTTCAATCTCGTCTGCAGCTATTTCAACACCTTCGGGAGCTTGCTTGTTAAGCTGCACCTTACCTTTTAACTCTATTACAGATTCGTGAGTGATGTCACCGGCCAAATTAAAAGCTTCAGAGCTTTTAAAGACGACTGCCTGAAAAAGACCGGCAGTATTTCTGATTATCAAAAATTTTATACTACCTTGGTCGCGAATAGTCTGAACCCAGCCGCTAATTGCGACTTCTTTACCCTCTAATTCTTTTAACTCGTCAAATGTTAAGTGTTTCATAAGTATTTCGAAAAATAAGACTTTAGACTATACCATCTTCATCTATTAAGCAATAGTTGCTACTCACCAACCATATTGGTTGGCACAGATATCTTTGTTCTGTTTTTCATATAGCAATTATAGCTTATTTTCAGCTTTGCTAAAACTGTATTTTGCATAATTACAACTTAATGGGCTGGCGTTGCTGGTGGTGCCGATGGTGGTTCTGGTGTTTGTGAATTTGGCTCAAGTGGCTTGCCTACAACCTCTTCTTTGTCATTTCCGGCTGGCGATTCAAGTACCTTTTTAATAGTTGCTACAACATCCTCTAGAGTAACTTGTGACTTAACTAGGTACTTGTCTACACCTAGCTTTTCACCTCGATCACGATCTTCGGGACTACCGAGTGCGGTCATCATAACTACTCTGGTGTGGGCAATTTCTGGAGTAGTACGAACAATATCTAGAACATCAAAACCAGAGATCCTCGGCATCATTACATCAAGTACAATTAGGTCTGGTCGTTCTTTGACCGCAGCTGCTAAAGCTTCTTCACCGTTGCTAGCAACTGCAAGCTCAAAGCCTTCGGCCTGCAACCGGGCGTAATAAACATCTCTTAAGCTTATATCATCTTCAACTAGTAGTATCTTTGCCATTTTGTATATGTCCTTATTTTAATCCTGTTTACGCTTATTATACAACTACTCTTTAGCTAGTGGCAAAGTAAATGCAAATGTAGAGCCTTTACCTAGGCTCGATTCAACCCATATTTTGCCACCGTACATTTCAATCAAACTCCTTGCAATATATAGTCCAAGTCCAGTTCCAGATTGCTCACGTGTCATGCTGTTGTTAACACGGTAAAACTTCTCAAAGAGGTGCTTCTGTTCCTCTGGAGAAATACCCATGCCGGTATCGTGTATTTTTATTGTGACTGTGTTCTTGTCTCCTTCAAGGTCAATGTCTACACTGCCGCTGTTGGTGTATTTTATGGCGTTATCCACTAAGTTGGTTATAACTTCTCTTAGTCGCTCGCTATCTGCCCTTACAGGGTAGGTTGGTGCTACCACCATTTGGTTCTTAATACCCGCTCCACCGATGTGTGTGAAAAGTTTCAATTCTTTCTTTTTAGCTACAACTTCCATTTCTGCAGCAATTTGCAGTACCAGATCGCTCAAGTTAAAAACAGTCCTATTCTCTTGTAGTCGTTTGTCTTCTATTTTAGTTACGCTTAAGAGATCTTGAAAAAGCTTACCAAGGTGAAGTGCAGAATTGTGAGCCTTTTCTAAAAATCCTCTTGCTCGTTCGTCGACGGTTGCCAAGTTCGGATTATTTGCCATAGATAAATAACCCTCAATCGCCGCAACAGGCGTGCGCATTTCGTGACTTGCAGTAGAGACGAACTCGTTTCGTTCCCGCTGTAGTGCTTTTTGTTCAGAAATGTCATGCATCACTGCTATTGCTCCGCTTATTTCGTTTTCTGCATTAACTGTTGGGGCAATCGACATTGAAAGTGAAATTTTTTGGTTGTTTTTATTTAGTAAGTAAAATTGGTCCGAACTTACAGGGCCGTGTTCATGCAGGGCTTGCAAAAATGGATCGTTAGAGTTCGTAATATCATTGTCATTTTGATCTTTAAACTTAAATACCTGAGTGTAGTTCACGTTTAGGGCATCATTCATGTCCCAGCCTGTTAAATCCTGCGCAGCCTCATTCATTAAAATTATCTTACGTGTGCTATCTACACCTATTACTGGGTCGGCTATGGCCGAGAGTACCACTTTCTCGCTCAATTTAGTGCTGTCTAGCTGGGTTGTTATTTTTTGGGCAATCTCGTTGGTTTTGCGATAATGATCGGCGGTATAGGCGACGAGCCCTGCAAACACTATCGCCGCCACAGTAAACGGAAAGGGCTCAAAGTTAAATGGCGTAGTACTGTTAGTGAGTAAGTTGTAGATTATATCGATTATATAGAAGGCTACGATTATGCCCGTGTTTATGAAGAAGGCAGTTAGCCCGAGCACTGAGTTGGCAATCATTCCCATTAAAAAAATCATGTACCAGGGAGAATTTGTGCCACCTGTTAAAAAGATTATAACCAACATTTCTAAAGTTGGTCCCAGGCTCTGCAGGTATCTTGCTAAGAATGGTTGCTTTTTGCTAATTCGTTTAGCCAAAGCAAAGTTATATATCAGGCCACCAATCGCAATAGGAAGAAGCATGCCCGCGAACAATGCTTTGTCGGGCGAATTATCGAGGGGCAATATATAAATAACGGCAACTAAAATTATAATTAGTATATGAAATACAGTAGTTACTGGTGTCAAAAAGACATAGGCTTGGCTTTCGGAGCGGTTAATTTCCATTTACTAAATTATAGCATAAGCTGTATGTTGTTAATCCTGTTGGCAACCAACTACAAATAGTTCAGAACCGGCTTTTGCCAGTGGTCTGGGGAAAATAATACATTCATTTTCTTTTGCAATGAATTTTGATTTGCCTTGAGTGCAAAATACTTTTCCAGGCTCTAAGTTATCAAAACTCTTATAGGGTTTGGCAAACTTGGCTGGCTCGCCTGTAGATAATACGGAGTATTTTGCTTCGATTATATTTTTGGTGGATTTTGAGGGATGGAGAGGTTCTTCCAGCATTTCGTAGTAACTCAAAAATTGATAAATACTATTTTTCGCAAATTCAATGTATTGTTCAAATTTTGGTATTGGACCACACTCCAGGCATAATCCAATCTTACCAATTGTGTGCATATAGCCGTCCGTAGTATCTGCTTCTGCTTGAGTCCAGTTGGTTGATATAACTCCGACATCAAATATTTTAGCTACTTCTATACCCTCTGGTTCGGTCATAACAAACGGTTCGCCGGTTGGCTCGTTAAAGGCATGCAGATCCAGCATAGCATCACATTCGTTAAGGATTTTCATTATTTTCCTTGCTCGACAATCTTCATAGCTATCCCCCGTGTTAACGGCATTAAAACAGCGATTCATGTTTTTATCTAGCTGCCTGAGTTCTTTCTTTAATGCCGGTGGGTTGGCGTATATTGCGTAAACTCTACCCTTGGAAATTCCTAGATTTTGCAATACTTCGGTCAGTGCATGGGGGCCGGTTAATTCATTTCCATGTACACCGGTAATGATGGCCAGTGCTGGTCCGGCTCTATGAGAATCGATTTGTATAATACTATTTTTCGGGGTGTTCATTTGTCCTATTCCTTTCTAGTTAATTTTGTTGCTACCCCTGGGGTTAAAATAACCCCAGGGGTGCACATTACACTACTAGCCATGATGTTTGTGGCTGAAGTGGGCAATACCCGCATTCGTCTTCGGTCTTACATTTAAGACACAGCGCCTCTAACATCTGCCTGTCACGAACATGATCCATTGGCATACTGCCAATTTCTTTTAGGCCAGACTGGACTATCGGATTTCCGGTAATACAGACTACTTTGAGTTTGTTTTGGACGGCAAACTGGATCCGCTTAAATGCCAAGAGCTTCCAGATACCTGTGCCACGGAAAGCTGGTTTTATGTAAGCTCCTCCCAATTCGACAACTGGCTTGCCGTCGATCACCAGACCATGACCTTGGTTGGTTCTAGCGGCAATCAAGCCACCAAAGCCAACTGGAATACCGTCCGAGATAGCAACTGCCGAGATTAGCAAGTTGTTTTGTAGTGAGCCCGGAGTTTCGGGCGTTAGGTGTTCTTCCGAATATGTGGCTGCACTCCATTGCGTAAGCCAATCTTCGGGCAAAGTTTTGCACAAACAAATATCTATTGTCACTTTACAGCTCCATTGGGTATTGGTCGTAGGTACACCTTCACAAGAAAAAATCCCTCTTGAGAAGGGATTGATTGGCTTAAAGTTTGGCTTAGTTACTACAAAACAACCAGTCTCTTCTCAAGAGAATGGTTTCGGCGCTTAGTTGTAGTAAAAATAGACATAGCTTTTTTATACCACTTACTAGATTAAGATTCAAGTCTTAAAAAACTTTTCTGTGTAGTTCGGAAATCTATCTTTATGTATATTTGATTCGTCGATACCCATCGCTTCCAATTTCGGTACAAATGCATCTACCATAGGCTCGGGACCTGACACAAAAAACTCTTTATTTTCAACTTTGCCGATTGCTCGTAATATCATCGCCTCATCAATCATGCCTCGTTCGCCGGCCCAATATTCAGGAATATCCTCTACTACAGTCTGAACTAGCTTAAAGCCCGGCATGTGCTCGATCGCCCTGGCCCACAAATCTTCAAAACAAATATCGCCTTGAGTGCGATTGGAGTATATTAAAGTGATCTTACGATTGTATTCTTGGTTATCCAATAAAAACTTAGTTTGCGAGCGGAATGGCGTAACCCCAATACCTCCGGCGAGCCATACTATTTCCTTATTAGTATCCGTCGGCAGAATGAAGCTACCCTCGGCTCCACCGGCATCTATGGTTTCGCCAGGTTGCAAATTAAACAACTTGTCTTTAAAGCTTGATTTTTTGTCTGCAAATCTAGTAGCTATCATTAGATCTCCCTCGGTTGGTGAGCTGCTTAGCGTGAACCAGCGCTTTATGCCTCGGCTATCATGGTTAGGGTGTTCAAGATCTACCTCAACATATTGTCCAGGTTCGTAGGCAAACCCATCGGGCTTTTTGAACATAAGTCCCCAGCTATCGGTAGCAAGTTGTTCTTTGTGTATAAATTCAAGCTTGTATTTCATTTGTGGCTCCCTCCATCTTCAGTTACTATATTAAGTATATCAAATGAAACCACCAAAGATACATTTTAATAAGATACCCATCACCGTTTTGCAGGGGTTCTTGGGCTCAGGCAAAACTACCCTTCTAAATTACATCCTAACTCACAACGAAGGAATGAACATTGGAGTTGTAGTTAATGATTTTGGTGATATTAATATCGACAGTAAACTAGTGAAGAGCAAAACCGATAAAAAGTTGGAACTGACAAGCGGTTGTATTTGTTGTAGTTTGAAAACCTTAGATCTCAATGAAGCCATCGATCAATTCGTATTCCCCGGAAGTACCATTGACTATATTATTATTGAAGCAAGTGGTTTGGCGGAGCCTCGCGATTTGGCTATGACGTTGCGCACCACTCTAGGTCAAAAAGTTCGTCTAGACGGAATTGTAACGGTGCTAGATGCCGAGAATCTAGAGAAGAATGCCGCGCAGCACAATATAGCACGTGATCAGATTTTATTTTGTGACTTTGTATTAATCAATAAAACCGACCTTGTTGCCAATGATAAGGTTATCGAGATACGCAATATGGTCGAAAGCTTTAATCCAAAAGTAAGAATACTTGAGGCAAGTAGAGGCCAAATAGATGTTCGACTAATTCTAGACCAGGACTTATATAAAACTCGCGAAGTCGCTCATCCATCTGAGAAGAATAGCGACAATAGTGATCATAGTGATCATATTCATGAACACTATAAGACCCGATGAAGTTTCAGGAATTCGTTAACCGTAAATTACCCACCAACGTGTATCGTGCAAAAGGAATTGTGGACTTTGGCAATAAAGGGCATAGCCGGAAGTATATATTTCAGCTGGTTGGTGTAAGGCCCGAGCTGGTTTGGGAAAACTGGGATAGCAAGCCAATAACTCAGATCGTTTTCATTGGCCAAGACATCGATGAAGATAAAATCCAAAAAGAGTTAGAGGCCTGTATTGATCCAGCTCCCGATCAGCCACTCGAAGGAAATATTGAGCTCAAGTTACCTAAAAAAGCTGATTTATAGTAAGGCGCTGATCTCGCTTAGTCCACCAATATTCTCGACCTTGGTATAACCAGCCTTGGTGAGTAATATTTTCGCAATCTCCGATCTTCTTCCCGTGCGGCAATAGACATAAATTGGTGTTGATTTCTGAATATCTGGCAGTTTTCCAGAATCCATGTCTTCTACTGCAAAGTTTATGGAGTGTTTGGCATGACCTGTATCGAACTCTGCTTTTGAACGCACATCCACTAAAACACTATCGTTATCCATAATAGACTGTACAATCTGTGGATTTAGAGCAGCAAAAACCACTAGCTTCGTTTGCGATAATAGTAAATCGAGAGTGGTACAAATACGGCCATGATAGCTGCAATCCATATCATCAGACTTAGAGTTGCCCCATCGGCGGGAGTTCCTAAGGCAAAGTGGCGAGCCGAATTTACTGCCTGGGTGACGGGCTGGTTCTCTGCAAATGTCTGTAGCCAATCCGGCATCGTGCTTGTTGGTACAAAGGCTGCACTTGCGAACGTTAGCGGGAATATAAATAGAAATCCAGCAAGCTGAGCTGTCTCTTCGTCTTTAACGGCCAAGCCAATGAAGGCCGCTACCCAGCTAAAGGCATATCCAAAGGCGAGTACAACCACTATCATCATCATCCCGTTGAATATACCATCTTGGAAACGGAAACCTAGAATAAAGCCGACAGCTAACATTATCATGGCTACGAAGGTATTGCGAAT
>CAYSEY010000003.1:0-1038 GCA_964430405.1 uncultured Candidatus Saccharibacteria bacterium | reverse complement strand
ATCGGCGATTGTGCGCCCGTTTAGTACCGCAGTACGACTCATCGGTAAGCTTCGAAAACGATCAATAATTCCAGCATTCATATCGCGTGATAAGCCAATACCAGTTTGCAGTGATCCAAACAGGATAGTCTGCACCAAAATTCCTGGAAGCAAGAAATTTATATACTCACCACCCGGCACAGTTAGGCTAGCACCGATTGCTCCACCAAACACAAAATTAAACAGCGTCAAGAACATAATCGGCTGAATCGAGCTTATTACTACTAATTGCGGCAATCGTAGGTAGCGCATTAAGTTGCGCTTGGTCACGATCCAGCCGTCTCTAAAACCGTGCATGGCTAAATTCATTGTTGTCCCTTTCGCTTGGATTTCTTCTTCACTTCGCTCTTTGATTTATTACCTGTTAGAGATAAGAAAACATCGTCCAGAGAAGGCTTGTGCAAGCTAATATTTGTGGGATTAAGTTTGGATTTATCAATTATTTGAGTGATAGCAAGCAAGTCCTTGGCACTGTTACTAACCGGGATTTTTATACTGTAATCAATATCGTCAGTTTGGAGTTTAGCCTTGTTGATTTTATCAAGTACTTTTAATGCTTTGTCGTATTCGGATTTGGTATGGAACTCGATTTCTACCAAGTCGCCACCTAGTCGACGTTTAAGCTGGGCACTTGTTCCTTCGGCTATTAACTTGCCGTCATCGATTACTGCAATTTTGTCAGCTAGTTCGTCGGCTTCCTCAAGGTATTGTGTGGTTAGTAAAATACTCGTCCCATCTTGCTTGAGCTGACGAATTATTTCCCAGAGTTCTTTTCGAGTTCGCGGGTCCAGGCCAGTTGTGGGTTCATCCAAGAATAATATTTTAGGCTGACCTACTAAGCTAGCTCCTAGGTCCAATCGACGTCGCATACCGCCTGAGTAAGTTTTTACGGCTCTATCGGCTGCGTCGGTAAGGGATAATTTATCGAGAATTTGTTCAGCTCGGTTCTTAGCCTCAGCCTTAGGTAGTCCATAAAGTTGCCCGACCATTACAATATTC
>CAYSEY010000002.1:0-24005 GCA_964430405.1 uncultured Candidatus Saccharibacteria bacterium | reverse complement strand
CAAGCCCCTCCAGAATCCCTCCAGCGGGTCCCCGCCCCTCACCTGTCCGCAGGTGAGGGGCTTCGCTTTTTAAATACTATCTAATCCCTTTTCTAAGGCGAATATTTTCTTGGCAAAGTTTACAATTGTTTGATTCATAAATACTTAGCTCGATATCGATTACCGAGTACAGCCTATTAACTCCAATGGACTCCGGCTTAACCCTTCCTCGATTAAATATACAGGCAGCTCCCACTATTAGCGCGCCATGGCCCTTAGCCTCGCTCACAACCCTTTTCACGGAACCACCAGTATTAATAATATCTTCTAAAATTAGGGTCTTTTTGCCTTCAATCATCTTGTCGTAACCACGTTTGATGATAAATCCGCCCTTTGGGCGCTTATCGGCATAGCAAGCCAACACCTCTTGGCCAGTTAGCTCTTCCATCCAGTAAGCAACCCACTGTGTTAGTACAATTCCACCGGCAGCAGGCGCTAGAACAGCCTCAATATCGTCTTTAGCAAACTCAAGCGCAATATCTTTGCAGATATCAGACACCAAGCCTACATGCGGATATATGGCGTCTTTGTTAATGTAGGTATCGCCATGTTTGCCAGACGTATATTCGAAGTGATCATTAGTTACAAAAACACCGCTATGTTGTAATTTTTGCAACAAAACATTGTTATTCACCGTTTCAAAAACACAACAGCTGCAAATCTGCCCTCTGGCTCACCTTTATCGTAACTAATTCTATGCGAATAATAATCGTTACTAGTGTAGGTATTGATTTGGCTGATTTCTATGTTGCTCTCGAGCATTCCAAGCTCGTACGCCTGTTGTTTCAGCTTGTTTTTAGTATCCATATGGAACTTCTTATCACTTCCAAGTATAAAGTTATTGCCCCAAAACTCCTTATCTACCCCATCGTCCTGGTCAAACACATAAGAATCGGCCGAAATGCCTGGTCCAGCCCCAACTAAGACATCTTTGGGCACGGTACCATACTCCTTTACCATTTTTTGTAAAGCAACAGCCAGTATATTTTGCTCCACACCCCTTCTGCCAGCATGCAGCAGTGCTACAGCTTTGTTTCTTGGATCGTAAACCACAACTGGCATACAATCGGCGACAACAAAACATAAGCCTAATCCTGGAGTATCGGTCATTAAACCATCGGCCATGTAGCTATCTTGAGTGTCTGGCAACATTCCCTTGCCTACATCTGCTAATTGCGGATCTATAATATCCACGCCGTGCACCAAGCTAATTCCAACCACTTTATTAATATCTATCCCTAAATTATTACAAAAAGCTCGCCTGGCAGCTTCTACACTGGTCTCGTCGCCCCATTTGTAGCTCATATTGCCATCGCTAACCTTGCTAAATCCTACAACTAGATCAGGGTGATTTTTAAATATTTCCATGGCTTAATTATACCAGCTAGTGATTGGCTATGTATCTTCTAATACCATCTGCCAGCCTTGGATCGGATAGGGCAACGTCCAAAATTGCTTCCAAGTACTTCTCCTTATTGCCTGTGTCATGCCAATTGCCATCAATTTTGAGACCATAGACCTCTTTAGTTTGCATATAGTCCTGCAATGCAGCTGAAAGATAAATTTCACCGCTAGCATCGGGCTTTTGCTCTGCCAAATTAGTTAATATATCTGGCGTTAGAATGTATCCCCCAACAGATGCTAGATTGCTAGGAGCCTCATCAACTGTTGGTTTTTCTACAATGTTTCTCAGTTTGTATGTTTTTTCATTAATTTGCTTAGCTATTTCCACCACACCATACTTACTTATGTCTTCTTTAGGTGCTTCAATGAGTGTAATGACTGGTTTTTGAAGGTTTTCATAAGCTTCTACGAGCTGTTTGGCCCTTGGAACGTCCCCAACCACAAAATCATCTGCCCACAGCACTAAAAACGGCTCATCGCCAATCAGATGAGAAGCATTTAGTATCGGAGTGCCATTACCATAAGTACCTTTTTGGCGGACATATATAAAATTTGCCATCTCGCCTATCTGGTGAATCTGTTCGGCCAGCTCATCTTTGCCGTTTTCACGCAGTCTGGCTTCTAACTCCATATTGTTATCAAAATGATCCTCTAGCGAGCGCTTATGCATACCCGTAACGATAATTATATCTGTTATACCGGCCGATACAGCCTCCTCGACCACGTACTGAATAATTGGTTTATCTATAATCGGCAACATTTCTTTAGGCATCGCCTTGGTTTGTGGTAAAAACCGAGTTCCAAACCCGGCAGCCGGTATAATTGCCTTAGTAATCTTTTTCATAACCCTCCTATAATTGCTGGTGGGTCCTAGGGGACGGCGGCTGACGCCTTCTCCCTGCGGTGCTCGTCAAGAATATAAATACATTTCATTCTTGCCTTCGCTCCTCGTCCACCGAACCTGGTTTCGAGCCAGATTAATCACGTAAAAACCTCGATATGTATCGAGGACTTTTTCATGGTGGGTCCTAGGGGACTCGAACCTCTGACCTCTTCCACGTCAAGGAAGCGCTCTAGCCAACTGAGCTAAGGACCCTTTAACTGCTTGATTCTAACTCATTTTTGCCTAATATTCAATCAAATGACAGTAAAATAGTTATGTTGTAGTTAATACATTAATGATAGTTATTTATATCTGTAGGATTAGTCTTTTCTCGTAGTAAATCACCTGCGAATCCTACCCTATTTAAGTCTATGTGACCTGCATTAAAACTTCGCAATGGCATGATGGTATTTTTACCAAACTTGTCGTTTATTTGATCGACCGCATAGGATAAGGATAGGTGTTTCTGACCTATAGTATCAAAGTGCAAAGCCGTCTGACGGCTATCTACCAGGTTAAACAGGGATATGTTCACCTTACGAACTGGTGCCGACAAGACATTTAGTTTTTTTAACAACATTTTTGATAATGAAATAATCTCATGGTCTGATCTGAAAATAAGGGTTTTTCTAAACATGTTTCCCCACCAGTTACCGTCTATATAAGTAATATGTAAAGCTATGCCACTGGCTGCCAAGTTCTTTGCCCTTAGCCTGCCTCCGAGAGTAACTGATATCTTATTAATATATGTTGTAACTTCTACAAGTGTAGAGGGTGGCCTAGGCATCGTAGTTACTTGATGACCAATTGATTTATTCGCTTTTACAGGTTCAGTATCAACCTCGTAGCCACGCATGCGTAAGTACCACTTACCTCCGTTTACACCCAATTTACTGCGTAAGAAACTCCAATTAGCGTCATAAAAGTTGGTTGCGGAGTAGATACCTATGGCATATAACCTCCTCGCCATTCGCTTGTTTATACCTGTTAAATCGGTCAATTGAAGGCTTTTGTAGAAGCCGTAATGGCTACTCTCAGTGAGCACAACGAGCCCGTTGGGCTTTTGGCTATTGGATGCCATCTTGGCTAACCAGACGTTGCTAGCAACCCCTGCTGAGCATAAAATATGTTCATTATAGAGCTCAAATAAATTTGCTTTTATTGCTTTTATTAAAGCCAAAGTTTCTGACTCGGTTTGCATATAAGATGGTACTTTTAGGTACGCCTCATCGATACTTTTGGCGCGTACATAGCATGGTGTATCGTGCAAAATATCCATTATTTCACGGTGAACGGCCCTGTAATCATTGGGGCTATCGTGCACAATAGCAATTTCTGGACATTTAGAGCGTGCCTCCGCTACTTTTGTACCGGTTTTGATACCAAGCCTCTTGGCCTGGATAGAAGCCGCCACAATACTGCCTCCACTGCTGTGCGCAGTTGCGACAGCTACCGGCCGACCTCGTAGCTTTGGGTTGTAAAACTGCTCCACGGATGCAAAAAACGAATTCATATCGACATAGATAGTCGAGTATTCCTTGGGTTTCTGTTTTAGTAATTTTTCAGGCATAGCCCAATAATAGTTACTCTCTCCAATAAAAGCAAACAAAAGCCGAACACACATACAAGATTTTCCACACGCAATATTACTTTTCCACTTCATTTTTTTATAGTTATATGTCAATATATTGATATGAAATGCCCAATTTGTGGATCAACTGCTTTAAAGACAACCAATAGCCGCTCTACTCGCTCACAAACCCAAACGTGGCGTCGTAAAGAGTGTAAAAACTGCCAAAGCACCATTACAACCTACGAAAAGCCAGATATGGCCTGGCTATCGATCAAAGACCCCGCCAAAGCTGTTCAGACCCCCTACAAGCGTTTTTTACTAAGCAAAAGCATCTTGGATGCATTTGACATAGAAAACACCACAGAGATAGATGTGGACGCCGTGATAGATAGTATTGAGATCAGGCTAATAAATAGCAAAAAGACCACAATCGATAAGCAGGAGATGATAGCGACAGTTCTTAAAACACTCAAGCCAATTAGCATTAATGCCTATATGCGCTACCTTGCAGCCCATACCTATCCCCACAACCAGCGCGAACTCAATAGATTGATGAGATCAATATAAAAAAAGAGGCTCCATAAAGGGCCTCTTTTTTATAGGTTGCTGAAGTTATTTTTCTTCTTTAGGTTTAGCTTCTGCGCCTTCAGCCGGTGCTTCACCTTCAGCAGGTGCTTCACCTTCAGCTGGTGCCTCAGCTCCTTCTTCGCCTTCTTCAGCAGCACCTTCAGGTATAGCATCACCAATTTCTTCATCAAGAGCAGCAATTTCTTCTTCGCTACGAGGTGGCTCTACCTTACAAACCAGCTGTTCGCCATCTTCAAGCACTTCTACGCCGTCTGGAATGGTAATATCAGAAACATGAATTGCCTTGGTAAAGTCATCTAGACCAGAAATATCTACCTCTAAGTGTGATGGTAGTGTTGCTGGCAACGTTTCAATCTCGATTTCTTCAATATTCTTAAACAATGAACCCTCTTGCTGGAATACGGCCGGTGCTTCACCAACAAAGTGCAACGGCACTTCGGTGCGAATAGATTTGTTCATGTTAATTCGTAAAAAGTCAGCATGACGCACCTCGTTGGTTAAGGGGTCCAGATCAACTTCGTGAATTAATACATTCTCACTATCTTTACCGTCGATTTTAAGCTCAACAATAGTTGAGTAACCGGCAGTAGCAAAAGCTTTGCCAAACTCTTTAATATCTAGCGCTACCGACTGATTATCTTTCTTATTACCGTAAACTACGGCTGGCAATTGACCGCCCTTACGAGCTTCGGCAAGTTTTTTGCCAAAGGTATCACGAATATTTGCATTAATTACGATTGATTCCATAATTTCCTTATTTAGATTTCTTAGATTTAGCTGGTTGAGTTAGATACAGGTGAAAAGAAGCAATCTCGTGCGAACTAATGGCGCCGCGCTTGATAAAGTCAGCTCTTTCTTTATAGCCGAGATCGGCCTTACGACCGAGGCGAGAGCTGTTTTGCTTAGCAGCCTTTTCGAGCTCTGCTTGTAAAAATACAGTCGCAAGGACTGGAAGCGAACAATCGTGACAAGTTAATTGCATAAAGCAATGTTCCTCGACCCGACCCAAAAAGACAATGTCATCATGGATGTAGCTCGCACCACAGGAAGGACACTTGTAAAATACTTGCAAGTTTCTAATTAAATCCTGGAGGTTTTTACTCTTCACGTTTTTTAATGTATTCCCTCTTGATTAAGATCATACCATATCTGGTTTAGAGGGTCAATTGAGCATACAGAGATCTACCGTAATGGTGAGTATGGTGTTGGCTTTAAGATCTTATTACGGGTTTTGCTCACTAACCGCCCGTGCTCTTTAGCACTTTCGACTTTGATCTTGGTCCATTCCTTGTCAGAATTAAACTTCGCCCAAGCATCTTGCCGAGTATTTAAATCTTTCCACTCTAGCAAATAAGTAAAGTTTTGCATCTCACCAATTTCTTCATCCCAACAACCGACCATCTTAAACCCGTAGTTTTGCATAATTCGCATAGCGTGTTTTTCGAATCGCTCATGGAATGCCCTTTTATTATGGTTAAATGTTTCGTAAGTCCTTAGTTCGTAAAGCATTTTACTTTTCCTCAAATTCTTTAGTTATTATTTCGTAACAATCGACACATATGTGATATTTATGGACTTCATTATCAGGACTTGGCGGACTAAAGAGTAGCGCGCCAAACTCGGTTAGCTCCAGACCACAACGATCACAAACCGGCCTAATTGCCACGACTCTGACGCTTTCGTTTCATAAAGGCCAGTCCAGTGAGCAAGAATGCCATTACAGCTACTAACACCACGATACCGATAATTTTTTGAGATGTAGAACTAAACAATCCCACCAAACCAAATACCAAACATAGGAGATAAATGCTCAATACTGCCTGGCGCTGTGAAAAACCAGCATCTAAAAACAGGTAGTGTAGATGCCCACGATCGGCAGTAAATGGCGATTTACCGTGCATAACACGACGCAAAACCGCCCATACAGCATCTAGGATAGGTAGACCCAGCACTAATGCAGCCGTTGCCAATTTAGCTCCAGAAAATATCGCCAATATACCCAGTGTCATCCCTAGAAAATAAGCACCCGAATCACCATTGAATATCTTTGCCGGATAAAAGTTATAAATCAAGAAGCCAATACAGGCACCCATCAGAATAATAGACACCAAAGCCGTCTCTGGCTGATTAACTTTCTGGCTAATCGATAGCAAGAATATAATACCTGCGGCGATAGCCGACACACCACCAGATAACCCGTCGATTCCATCTAAAAAGTTGATAGTATTTGTCATACCAACAAGCCAAAAAACCGATAGCGCAACAGCCATCCAATTAAAGCTTAAGTTTACTCCCATAATTGCTAGCTGCGCAGTAGGCTGATCAAACACCAATGTATTACCAAACGGATTAGTGATAGAACTTATCGTAATACCAAAACCAACCGCAGCAATAACAGCCGCCAATATTTGGCCACCTAACTTTAACCAAGGACTTAAACGCTTTATATCATCTACTAGTCCGATTATCAGCACCATCGTCCCCGCTACCAACAGCCCTATAAACTCCTTAGGAAATGACGACAGTAAGGCAATGGTGACCAAAACAAAGCTGGCATAAATCGCCACACCACCACCTCGAGCCATAATCTTCTTATGGATCTTACGAGCGGCTTCTTTAGGATTATCTACTGCACCAAGCTTTATTGCCGCTTTTTTCACAAGCGGAACCAATAAAGCCGAAATTAAAATTGCAGCTACAAAGCCTACTAAGTACTTCACTGCTTCACTCCCCTAACCGCCTTGTCGGTAACATCAAAAGCTTTAGGATAGCGTCCAAATAGCAAGCGAGTCTGGGCATCTAGAGCGGCGGCCGAACCAAATGCTATAGATGTAATTGGCACCAATACCCACTGAATTATCATAAAGAAGAACTTGGCTTTATGATAGTGCTTGGGTCGTGGTGGTAACATTAGCAAACTAAGCAAAATAGTAATAAATTGACCTACCAAAGCAATAGTTAAAATACGGGAAGCAACAACTGGTAGTTGGTGTGCTAGCACTTGACGCGTAAACTCAGAGTTAAGCATTAAGGGCGCCCAAGCTGCAAAAGTTAATATCAACGGCGCTGTTGCCCAACTGAGGTGACCCTCAATAAGACGGCCGAACTGTAGCCATTTTTTACCAAAAGGAATGCGCGGATTCTTAAGGTTATTTGTCACAACGTAAGGAATATCGCTCGCCCCATAAGCCCATCGGCGCAACTGCTTGTACTGATTTAAGAATGTTTTTCGATAATTGTCTGCAAGAACTACGTCTTGATAGACCGGGACATACAATGGCTCCACCAGATGCTCACCATCATAGGTGAAGAATGTTCGCCAATACTGGTGACCGTCTTCGACAATAGACGTCACCGACCAAAAATCCGTATCAATTAGCGTCTGCATACTCTGGGCATGAGCAGCAAAGTTACGCAAACGATAGTAGCGTACTGATTCCATCATTAGCCAGAACGAATTACCTGTAGCGATTACTCGCATTGGGGCTGGCGCATCCCATATGTTGTTAGTAAACATTGCAAGTGGCTGATAACTAAACTTTGTTCGGTTTGGATTTTTGCAATACTCATAAGTCAAATATGGTAAGTAATTTGGATCAGGGCGATGGTCGCTATCAAGGGTAGTTACTACCACGTTCTCCGGGAGAATCCCCCGCTCTTCCAAATAATCTTTCACTATTCTGCCCGCAAAGGTGATATTTGCTCCCTTTCCTTTCATTTCTCCCTTCATACCGTCTGGATGGCAAATGCTCATATAACCCCCAAACTTAGAAGCATATTCCTTCTCTAGTATCTTGGCATTTTCAGCTGTCTGCTTACCGCCACGCTCCTCGTAAGCCAGGACAAATATTACCTTCTTGGTATCGAAGTTAGATTTAAGTATTGCTTCAAGCGAAGGCTTAAGTACTTCTAGTGATTCGTTATATACAGCCGTGATAATTACGTGGTAAATGTCTTTTGGGAGAATTAGAGTGTTTTGGTGATCAACAATCTCCTGCAAACGCGCCACATCTTTGACTAAGCCTTCGTATTGCTGCTTATTTTTACCAACCCTAACCAAGCCAAATAGTCCTGGGCGAGAGATCTTTTCGAGCTCAACCTGACGCTCCAACAGTGCCTTATCTACCCTGCCCAGCTCTTTTAATCTGCCAACCCAATCAACTTTCTCGGCGCGCTTTAGTATCCTAAAAGCCTGCACAAGACCTAGGCTCATGCGTACCGACTTTAGCAGCCATAGCAAATCAAAAGCGATAATAAAATAAGCCACGCCAATAGGCCACACCAAGCTAAGTACTATTGGGCTAATCAATATTGTCCAGCTAAGCATTCCAGGGATAATCTCCCACATCCGGTAAAACCAAGCCTTATCAGCAATGCCTAGTGGTGCTGTAATACGGGTTTTTTGACTAGCTTGTGCCATAGTTGATTACCGTAAATCCCATTAATATGGCCGTAGCCAGAAGAGCACACATCAGAGCAACCATCATCAGAAATATACTTACTAACCGATTGCGTCGATGCAATAGATTAGCCAAGGCAAAATTTGCACCAGCAATAAGTGCAGCAATAATGGGTATTTCATATAGCTGATACCAGTTTCCAAGCTGATCAAAATTGGTTAAGCTCGAGAAGCGTATGGGTATTTGAATCTCAGTTTGTTTAATATTACTGAGCGCCCAAACTATATTGAACACAACTATAGCTAGAGTTAGTACACACAAACCCAAAAACCAGCCATCTTTATATATCGAACGGCTGGCAATTTGGGTCTTTGATTTGGCTTGTGGCTTCATAGTATTAATCCGAATAATTATACCACGATTTAACTAAGCTAACAGAAGAGGATTTATAATCTTACAGATAAAAACATGCTACAATATTGAAGCGTAAATGGCTCGCGGGTATAGTACAGCGGTAGTATGCGACCTTCCCAAGGTTGAGACACGGGTTCGACTCCCGTTACCCGCTCCAAAGTTGAAATTACCAAAATGCTATTTGGACGAGCCACCTTAGCTCAGTTGGTAGAGCGGCGCTTTCGTAAAGCGTAGGTCGCCGGTTCGATCCCGGCAGGTGGCTCCAAGTTCGTAATTATGCAAAAAGCAGCTTAAATAAGCTGCTTTTTTAGTTTTCGAGCCAGCTTTTGCCAGCGATCATATTCACTCAGCTGTTGCTCAAAGCGATTTACAAAAAAGGTGGAGCCAAATTTTGGCTTTTTGATCATTTGACGGGTATCAACCACGTTGCTTGAACCCAAATACGGCACATGGGCATGCGCCTTGACCACCCTCACTTTAATCTTTCGTGGTCGTGATACTTGATAATATGTTAACATTGCAGTCCTTGAATACATTTTTTGCTCCTTTTGTGTTTATTTTTTGATAAAAAGAATACACTCCCTCCTTTATATGGTTGAAGCGCTACTCTTTTTCTGATGGTCTCCACCTATCAGACAAGTGTAAATTCTAGCAAACATAACCACTTATGTCAAGCATAAAAACTAAAAACCACCCAATTAGGGTGGCTGATAATTCTGGCGGGCCCGACCGGATAGCGCTCGAATCTCGCCTAGCTCGTTCGGGCTAACCGGCACATTCGCTTCGCTCATTCTATTCCGCCGTTTCCAACCAGCTCAGAATAGAAAAAGCCCCAACAAAAGTTGAGGCGTTTTCTATGGCGGGCCCGACCGGATTCGAACCGGCGATCTCCTCCGTGACAGGGAGGCATGTTAGGCCTCTACACCACGAGCCCGCGTATTTGAACCTGATCATTCTAGCAAATATCACCCATTTAATCAATCTGGTAGACCTGGCAGAGCAGATAATTCTTTTGCTTGCACACCTTAAAATACAGTGGTTTAATTATCGCAGTTCATTCCCAAACTCAAAGGATACAAATTGAAGGTCGCACCCATCAAGCCCGACTTCCTACTCAGAGATGTAGAAGAGCTGACTGAGCACTTCGAGGAGCTGTGGTATACACTTGGTATCCGTGGCATCCTATATGACTTGGAGCGAACCTTGGTGCCGATTGGCTGCCGAGAGCTACCTGAGGCACGCATGTACTTTTTGCGTTTCATCGCCAGTAAGGGTTTCGTGCAGGGATTGTGCACCAACTCGAGCACTTACTACGGCCACGCCTCGATCGCCGAGGTATTCGGCAACAGAGTAGCTCAGCCCAACGAGCTACATGCCATCCACAAAAAGCCAGACCTGTCGATTTTTCGGCACGCAATGACGCTCATGGGATTGCCTCGAGAGGAGATCTTGATGGTTGGCGACAAGCTTTTGTTCGACACCAGTCCCGCCGCCGCACTCGGCATGAAGACCGCACTAGTGAACCCGATGCCGGGCAAGGATGTGTGGGCTGAGTACTTGGCCTTCCGACGCACCCGAGAGCGCATCGCAATGCGTCGAGTGGGAATACGCCGCCCCTGAACGGGATGAAAGTTCCCGTTTGGGGGCTTTCTTTATGTCTATAAATTGGGTTCTTGAGGCTACTTGTATTTACTTTTTGTACTTTTATGGTATTATTGTATTCTAAATCGACCAAGAAGGTAGGTATCAAAGATGTCGAAGCACCGATCAAGACAAGGGAAAAAAGGCAAGATCGTCACTGCCGGCCACTCCACTCGCGTGGAAGGTCTGAACAAGCTACTGAATCAATTACAGAACTGGGACGAGATCACAACGATCCGTCTCGGCGCCATTCAGGTGCGCAACAAGGTTGGCCGAAGTAGCAAAAAGATGGTGGTCAAATCCAGTACCGACGCGATCGGAATGCCGGTAAGCACCATAGAACCAAAGCAAGAACGCAAGCGTGCCCATGGCGGAGGAGGTTTCGACTTCCGAGCCACCCGCTGGGCAGTCAATAGCGGTGGCATGCATACCGGTATCAAGTGCAACGCCAGCTATGGGCGAGCTACACAAGAGGTTGTCATAACCTCAAACGACTACCCCGCCCTACTTGCCCGTCTTGCCCGCGAAGGGTTTGACAGCAGCTGGGTTCAGCAAGAGCTGAAGGCACAGTCTACTCCCTAGGCAATGCCTTACTCGCGAGACTACGTTACCCCTGAACAGGACAAGAGTTCCCGTTTGGGGGCTTTTGTTTTTTACTTATCAACTGCTGACTTATAGACTATGATGTTAATTACTTATGATCCAAAGAACTAAATTCACCCTGGAACGTGCGATCGAGATAGCCAAAGAAGCCCATAAGGGTCAAATGCGCGAGGGTTTCGACGAGCCTTATGTTAATCACCCTCTTAGAGTTATGGAGGCGGTAAGAGATCATGGCGAAAACTACATGATTGTAGCAGTACTCCACGATACGATCGAAGACACCTGGGTTACCGAAGACTATCTAATGAATGAGGGGCTAAGCAAGGAGCTAGTCGGTGGAATTATATCCCTAACCAAATACGATGACGACTCGGAATCATACGAAGATAGAGTTAAAAGAGCTATGGGCAACAAATACGGAAGAGTCGTAAAGCCTGCTGACGTAGCCGACAATAGCGATGAAACTAGATTTGTATTAATGTCACCCGCTCGAGCAGCCGAACTTCGAAACAAATACAAAAAAGCTAAAGAGCTTATAAAGTCATTAAGCTGACACCTGGTATTATGTGGCTTACAAGTAAAAGTTCGTAACTATCATCACTACAAACGCACTAGCCCAAACAATCCAAAATACCACATCCCAATTGCGCTTGATCAGCTTCTGTTTATATTTTGAGAACGGTAAGTCAACTACGTTAATCCTGGTCCAAGCAAAATTTATAGCAATGACCGCGGCATAACAGAACATGCAATAAATACAAACTGTACCTATCACATAAATACTCTGCCATAAGTACCAAGCTCCAAATAGCAGGAAGAATACCGCAAAAAAGTGCATTATTAAACGCAGGATTTTACCGATGTTACTTCCGGTTGCCCCAACTAAAGCCACCCCGAGTATTACAGAAAAGAAGACAATGCACATAATTGAATTAGGAAAACCAAAGAACGAACTCTGCCAAGCGTCTAATACATTACTACAGTTGAAAACACTGCTAATATTACAAGCTAAATTTGCAGTCGGATTCTTGAGGTGAACCAGCTTATCCAATAACTGCATAAAAGATGCCACCAAACCAATAACCGAGGCTCCTGCAACCAAGCCAAATAATGCTTTGTTTTTAGTTTTATCCATAACCTTATTATATGCCTAAATCAGGGTTTTCCAATAGTACCAAAATTGGTTAAGTATGAATCCTGCAATAACCATCCACCACCCTATTGTTATAGCCCAAGCATATTTATCGGCAATTGCTACCGCAGGCAGTAGCGACTTTGGAACTACGATATTTTTAGATTGAATATTATAAATGGTGACGTAAACAAACACCGCAATAGTCACTGCCCATACCACCATACAGAATGGACAAAGTGCCTCGATATTAAATACTGCCTGATAAAAGAGCCAATGTACAAATCCGATTCCAAATATCGCGCCGGCTTCTAGGCCAAGCCAAAACCAACGTTTATACTTTGCCCCGGCCAATATCCCCATACCTATAGTTATCAGAACCGCAAAACCTACTAAACCAATATAGGGATTTGCAAAACCAAATGCCTCGGCTTGTTTAGACTGAATTACCGAGCCACAGCTTATGATCGGATTAATATTACAGCCCAATTGAGCGTCTGGGTTCTTAAGTAGCTGTATCTTCTCTACACTTAGTACAAAGGAAGCAACGATACCGATTATTCCTGCTACAAACAGAATAATTGCAATACGACGATCGGGACTGAGTCTACCCTCTCGAGCCATAGGTTATGGCTTAAAGTACTGTTGTATATTACTTTTAGCACGTTGGTCTCGTAGCCAGCTCTCAAGGTCCACACCCTTTATCAGAATGTGACTTACTCTAACCTGCTCACCTTCTTTACCGGTGGCCTTGATAATATGATAACCATATTGAGTCTTTACCACGCCACTAACTTGGCCAGGTTCAAGTCCAAAGGCTACAGCCTCGAACTCTGGTACGGTTTGACCTTTGCTAATTAGCCCTAGATCCCCACCATTACTTGCACTGCCATCCGTAGAATACTTTTTAGCTAACTCGGCAAAGTCCGCACCACCATCGATTTGCTTTTTAATCTCCTCAGCTTGCTTTTTGGCTGGTTCGTTTAAGCTGTCATCAGCTAATATTTTTTCTGCTAGTTTCTTCTGGACTACACTTTGCTTAATCTTCTCTTTAAAATCATCAATCGTCCAACCATAGAGCTTATCTAGAGTCGTCTTAACCTTTTCTATACCACCAGCGTTCTTAACTAGTTCATCGAACTGCTCTTGAACTTCTTGATTACTAACCTTAATACCATATTTAGCAGCTTGCTGAGAGATAATCTCGTTATTCTCGAGCTGTGTAATGATATCGTTTTTTAGTTGATTAAGTTTTTGCTTACCCTCTTCCGTACTCAAGTCCTGACCTTGGGATTGGTAAAATTTCTGAATCGATGCTAACTCAAAAAGGTATTGATTATAAGTAACAGTGTTCCATACCCAGTTGCCATTTACGCTTGATACAGGGTAGGGAATAATCTTGCTAGCAATCTTAACCGGTCGACTTGTAGATTTATACTTGTAAATCATAACACCGAAGGTAGAAATAGTGATTAATAGCGCAACTAACGCACCAACCCCTACTATTACGATGGTTTTCTTCTTAGGTTCGCGTTTAATACCGAACTTATTTAGTTTTTCATGAAAACTAAGCTGTTTCTTATCTGCAGTCTTGGCAACACTAGCCTTTGAGCCTGCCTTTGGCTTGGATTTGGTTTTAGTAGTAGGCTTCTTTGAAGCCGCGGCTTTTTTACCGCTAGATTTAATATCAGGGTCTTTGGGCACGTTTCTCACCTTTCTTAATAAAGTCCATCTTACACTCTCCTATAATTTTTGTCGAACCTATTCTGTTTTAGTGTTCTTGACTGTCTTATGCACTTCATCCATTATTTGCTTCTGCAATTTAGCTGGCTTATGTACATACTCTAGCTGTAACGATCCAGAGCCCGATAGTGTGTCAATATCAAGCTTACCAAAGCCAAACATCGCCCCCTGCAAGCCTTTTATGGCATAGTTAACGTTCTGGATATTGTGCAAGGCCAAATCAGCCACCTCGCGAGTGAAAAACCCATTCTGCTTAACTACCATAATCCGCTGATTAGTTAGTATGTACACGCTGTAGTGCCAACCAATCCAACAGCGCAACCAATACGCGAGGAGTAGTACAACACATATTGCCATCCATATATAGCTAATGTTTAGCCAACTAGCTTCAGTGCCAAAGGCTATTGCCCATGGAACCTCGGCTAACAATAAAATTATTAGACCAAAAATGAGAGGACGGCGTAAAACCACCGGATATTGTCGAACTACAGTTATAACTTCTTCATCTTCACCAGTAATAGATACTCGCTTTTTAACCCGCTCGCGCTTATGTTCTTGCATAAGGATAATTGTAGCATTAGATGTGTATATATGAGAATGTCCCGCCCCCGTCACGACGTCGTGACGGGAAACGGGACACAGCCACAGATGAAATCGGCATCCATGGTTTTGGAGCTAGGCTCCTGCTTCAACTCTGGGAATAGTTCGGTGGGTTCATCGGCTTCTTCCCCGAGGAGATCCGGAATTGAATCGACAGTGGCTGCCAGCCGGTTCTCGTAGAGCAGATGCGCAGGCGTCAGAATGACACTCTCGACCTCGTCTTCGAGGTCTGTGCTGGTTGCAACATCACTGATGGTGACATCGCCCCAGCGCAAGAACTGCACCCGGCCACCAGCTGAATTGAGTCGCTGACGTACACGGATACAGATGTGGTCACGACAGCCCGAACCGTCGGGAAACAGCTTGTCGTCGCGACCGCGAGCCGTAGCTCTTCGGTAGGTGCCAAGTGGCTCACGAATACGAACCCTACCCCAGCGCGTGGTTGCGGTGAACCACACGAAATTACTTGCTTTTGCGCGAGCCAATGGCTCACCTCCTGGTGCGATCCCGACCTAACGGGAATAAATGGGATTACAATTGTATAATAATTATGCTAAAATAGCAACCTATTCCACTCGATACATCTGCTATACTACTTAATACGTATTAGATACGCCCTGGTAGCTCAGTGGATAGAGCGTCTCCGTCCTAAGGAGAGCGTCGGGGGTTCGATTCCCTCCCAGGGTACCAAAAGCTTTGATTACTGCTAGTAAACAAGGCTTTTGGTATTATCAGGATCGAAACCGGGTTCGGTGGAGCAAAGCGCGCAGCATAAATATCAAGCTCTGTTTGAATATTTATCGAGCACTTTGCGAAGAAGGCTTTAGTCGCCTTCCCTCCCAGGGTACCAAAGACCTTATTTAATGAATCCACCGTGAACAAAACATCGATAAACCACTTTCCCGTCAAATAGTATTTCTTCTACCCCATTAAAATTGTTCAAATCTCCATCAGGTTTAAATTTATAATCTTTATTATCTTCACGGAAATGAGCCGGACCACGCACCGGCATTACATCATCATATTCTTCCATAAGTGCTTTTCTTAAGAAATCATAAACTACTTTCTCATCTAAACTTTCGTCGAGGATAAAACCAAAATAGTTTTCTCCCCACATCGGAATACCATCTTCATACACCACTTCTCCACCGATAAAATCACGTCCGCCAAAATATGTATCATGATAAATCATATTATCTTTCTCAAAATGATAATCTTCGGATTTTAATCTCGAAGAGTCAGCTTTAATGGCATTTTTATTAGCATAAGTTGCCTTGTTTGCCTCCTTTAAAAAAGTCGTAAGTTTCTCAACTTTCATAGTGACTTTTCCCATTTAGCAACTATCGATAACGATTCACCCTCCAGATCAGGTAAATGTACTAACTCAACAGGGTTAGCTAACTCGGAATTTATTTTCTCAGACTCATAATGCCCACCATAATACTCTTCCGACACTTTATCTTGAGAACAGGCATAAACTATTTTTGGTATTGAGCTCCACATAGTTGCCCCCAGGCACATTAAGCACGGTTGCATAGACGCATACAGCACACAACCGGCTAAATCAGTAGTGTTTAGCGATTTACACGCAGAGCGAATGGAGGCCATCTCGCCATGACAAGTTGGGTCGTTTAGCATATTACCAACACTAACTCCTTCACTAACTACTTCCCCATTCTTAACAACGACCGCCCCGGCCGGAAAGCCGCCTTGTTTGACAGACTCTTTTGCTTTTTCGATTGCGAGTTGTAGAAATTTATTATCCATATCAGCATTTTAGCACTATTTATTGACTTAATATGGTTAAAAGGTCTAATCTATACCCAATCCGCAATGCGCGGGTGAACCAGCAACCACAACACAGGAGGAGTGTGAAAGTTGCCAACCATACACAGATCCAAGGTGAAGATCCCGGACCGCAAGGTCATCAAGTCGCGGCGGAAGTGCCGTAAGCACATCAAGAAGACGAGCTGGCCCAAGAGTGGACCGCACTATGCGTTCACCCTTCTGCGCCAACGCGACTTCGAGATCCTGCCCGACGGCACCGTGATCAACTTCACCAACAGATCTGTGTAACCCGAATCCTTCCATCTGCCCCCGCCTTGGCCTAGCCAGGGCGGGGGCTTTAGTCTTTTAGTCGGTCATATGTTTATTATGTATGGTGTCGTAATCGTAAAGTTCGTCATCACCAAACCATAGGGCAATCTCAAAATCAGCTTCTTCTTTATTGCCCGAGGCATGCACTAGGTTGCGAATTGGCCGTTTGGCGGTATTAGCATAGGCCGATGAATCAAATGAATAATCACCGCGGATTGTACCAGGATCAGCTTTAGCGGGTAATGTAAATCCACAGATCTTTCGTACCACCTCAATAGCGTGTGGACCCTCTAGCACCAAAGCCAGTACCGGCGAGGACATCAAAAACTCGACTAGCCACTTCTGAATCTCGCCACCAATAACCTTGGGGTCCTCGCTACCCAATTCTTTTTTGGCATCTATTCCTTGTTCCTTGTAGTTATCTAGGGTCTTTTGGCCCATACCAGTAATAAACTCTTCTCGGTCTTTTGGGTAATGCTTGTTAGCAAGCTCTTCTGGCACCTGAATCATCTTGGCGCCCACAACCTTTAATCCAACCCTCTCAAAGCGAGCAATTATATCTCCTGTAATTCCTCGTTGAATTGCATCTGGTTTGATAATAATAAAAGTTCGTTCAATCATAATCTTAACTCCTTAATAACTGTTTAATGTTTTTAATCGTAGCATCCTCGAGTGGACCGATACCAGCAAAATGCAGACTTTCGGGCTGAAGGTACTTATGGGCTGCCTCAGAAACCGAATCGGTAGTAACAGTTTCGATATTACCCAACATTTCTTCAAGGGTCCAAACTTTACCACTCACCACCAGGTCAGTTCCCATCACATCGGCCACTGCCGAGTTGCTCTCCAGACCCATTATCATTCGTCCTCTCACCTGTTCCTTAGCCTTATCAAGTTCACGCTTCTCCACCCCCTCGGTGCGGATCTTTGCCAGTTCCTCAGATACTGCACCCACAGCTTCATCGACCCGGTCGTTGTTTACACCAGCATAGATCTCGAATTTGCCACTATCTACAAAGTTGCTGTAGCTCATGTAGATTGTGTATGCCAATGCCTTGCGTTCACGAACATTTAGAAACAACCGCGAGCTCATGCCTGAACCCAAAATTGTGCTCAATATCTTTACCGAGCTTTCGTCCTTAGCATCAATTTGTGGCGCTCGACCAGCTATCACTAAGTGCGTCTGGTTCGTATCCTGGTGTGTAACATTACAAATCTCTACCGAGTCCCCGTGTTTAATGCGCTCATACCCCCTGCGAGCTTTTGTGTGTATGTTTCCAAGTAGCTCCTCGGCCAGCTCATAAGCACGAGCATGGCTAATGTTGCCCGCAACCGAGATAACCAAGTTATCCATACAGTACAGAGCCTTAAAGTAGTCAATTATAACCTGTCGAGGCATCTCGGTAATAATTTCTGGGGTACCGATAACATTGGTTCGCAATCCATCTTTAGGCCATAGCAAATCACCCACCAAATCGAACACATACCGACCAGGATCGTCCTTATAAACATTCATTTCTTCCAATATCACGCCTCGCTCACGCTCAACTTCCTCGGGCTTAAATAACGGATCAGTAAGGATGTCCGAGAGTATATTAAATGCCAACCCAGCGTAGTTTTTTGGTATCTTTATATAGTAATTGGTGTGATCCTCTGCAGTATAGGCGTTCATGTATCCACCTACCGAGTCCACCTCTTCGGCGATTATCTGTGCTTCAGGCCGTTTTGTTGTTCCCTTGAACAAGAGATGTTCCAAAAAGTGAGCAGCTCCGTACTCATGTCGCATATCCTCGTATCTACCTCCAGCCCCAACAAAGAACGATACCGTAACGCTCTCGGTATCTTCCATGGTTTTGGTTACTAAGCGCACACCATTACTTAGAATGCTGATTTTGTGTAAGTTACCGCTCACTTTTTACTACCCTTACGGCGTAACTTATGCCCAGCCTTCCTAGCATGTTCCAAATATTTTGCTCGCTTTTCTTGATCTTTGAATAGGTGCCACAGCCCAGGAGCGATTGAAATAGCAATAATAAATATTGCTACAGGAATAATATACTTATCGATATCAGGTATAGCATTACCCAAGAAGTAACCAAGCAAGGTTACCCCCACCGCCCAAATTAGTGCACCTATAACGTTATAAATCAGGAAGCTACGATACTTCATCTCGCCTACTCCAGCAATTACAGGCGCAAATGTCCTCACAACTGGTATAAACCGAGCAATTATTATAGTTTTACCACCGTGCTTCTCATAAAAAGCCTGTGACTTTTTAATATGTTCCTTGTTGAATATCAAAGAATCTTCTTTTTTGAATACTCGTGGTCCGGCTTTCTTGCCAAACTGATATCCAACATTATCACCTATTACGGCTGCCGTAAAAGTAACCAGACAAAGAGCGACTATATTAAAAAATCCTTGAGACGCCAAAAACCCGGCCGTAAATAATAGGCTATCACCAGGCAAAAAGAATCCAACCAATAATCCTGACTCGGCAAAAACAATAGCCCAAATTCCCGCGTATCCAACTGCTCTTAGAAGTCCTTCCAGTCCGTGCATAGGTGGTATTATATCAGATTATCAGCTTGTTTTAACCTGTTTTTGTGCCGCTATCATAATTATAGTTAGATCAGCCGGAGTGACCCCCTGTATCTGCCCGGCCTGAGCAATACTCTGGGGTTGCACTTCTCCTAATCGCACCCTAGCCTCATTACGCAAACCTGGTAGCGAACTGTAGTCCAAGTCATCCGGTAGCTTTTGCTCCTGTCGGTCCTTTAGTTTATCAGCTAATCGTTGCTGTTTCTGGAAGTATCCATGATACTTAACTTCTGACTGCACTTGCTCGGCAATATCACTACCAATTTCAATATTTGCATCCCGATTGAGTGATTCTATGCTGTTTTCTGGCCTAGCAAGGTATTCATAGGCTGTAATAGTCCTGCCGTTAACCTTAATTTTGTGGGTTTTAAGTACCTTAATTGCCTCATCGATGTCCCGTTGTTTTTGTTCAACCCTTCTAGCCTGTTTGCTCTCTAGCAGTCCTAACTTTGCTCCATACTTACTAAGCCGCAAATCGGCATTATCATTTCTGAGCAGCAAACGATACTCTGCTCGACTGGTAAACATCCGATATGGCTCGACATGAACTTTAGTCACCAAATCCTCTATAAGCACGCCTATATACGCCTCAGTTCGATTAAGAACGAACTCTGGCTTTGATTGAACACTCAGGGCAGCATTAATTCCCGCGATCAGTCCTTGTGCAGCAGCTTCCTCGTATCCAGTTGTGCCATTCATCTGCCCAGCCATAAACAACCCGCCAACCTTTTTGGTTTCTAAGCTCAATTTAAGCTGGTGCGGCAAGAAATAATCATAAACTACTGCATATCCATGCCTGATAAATTCTGCTTTTTCCAATCCGGGAATGGTTCGTATAATCTTTTCTTGTAGATGCTCCGGGAAAGCCAGCGAACCACCCTGAATATACATCCAATCCCCGTATGGGCCGTCTAGACGGCCAACCGGCTCGATAAATATTGGATGCCGATCTCTGTCTGGAAAATTTGCTACCTTTCGATCTAAACTCGGGCAACTACGAGGTGCTCTTTCGGTGATTTTACCCGAGAATATCGGCGACTCATTAAGGTTGTCCTGAATCAACTTATGCGTCTCTGTAGTTGTGTAGGTTAGATAACAAGGAACTTGCTTAGAGTATTCCATCAGTTCACGATCGGGATACGAAAAACTAATTTTACCCTTACTGCCTGGTGATTCAATCATTTTTGAATAGTCTATACTGCTACGTTTTATACGAGGCGGCGTACCGGTCTTGAGCCTGCCACGCTTCAACCCTAATCTTATAAGCGATGCGCTCAAGTCACCCGTAGAGCTTTCATCGATCCGCCCGCCCTTCTTTATAACCTTATCGCCCACCACTATTTCGCCATTTAAGAATGTGCCACTACACACTATCGCGGCTCTAGTTTGAACAATTCCGTTGTTCTTTGTTTGGACACCATCTACTTGGTTTTTGATTGAACAAATTCCAATAGCTTCGTCTTGTAAAAAGCTCAGGTTTTCAGTAGATTTGAGTTGCTTGATCATATTTTGGTTATATAAATCCATATCAACCTGTGCTCGATAAGCTCGCACCGCAGGCCCCTTGCCGGTATTGAGCTCTTTAATCTGGATTGAGCTTTCATCCGTAACATTAGCCATTACTCCACCTAGAGCATCTATTTCGCGCACCAAGTGACCTTTGCCCGGTCCTCCGACTGATGGGTTGCATGGCAAAGCAGCCACCTTACTCAAATCAGCACTTATCAAAAGTGTCTTAGCACCTAGCTTGGCGCTGGCAATAGCAGCTTCGCAGCCAGCATGCCCAGCACCGATCACTACAACATCGTATTTACTTGGTTTTTTGACAGAGTCCAACATTAGCCTGCTATTTTACACCTGTAATGCTTGATTCTCAAGGTTGATTTAGGAGCGCAATAAGCTTACGCTGAAGATATGTTTTCTGATTACTTAGCAGATTTCTTAGACTATATGGAAGTCGAACGTGGCCGTAGCCTCAAGACTATCGAGAATTATTCGCTATATCTCAATAGATTCTACGAATTTGCTGGTGACATTAAAGTTAACAAGATAGACATCGGCACCGTAAGTAAGTGGCGCCAATGGCTCAACCGATACAAAGGTGAAGATGGCAGGGAGATATCTAAAACAACCCAGAACTATCACCTAATAGCTTTACGCTCATTCCTAAAGTATATGGCCCGACGCGACATAAACACTTTAGCGCCCGAGAAAATAGAGCTGGCCACCAGTAAGAGGCCCCAGGTTAGCTTTTTAACCGTCGAGGAAGTTATAGCCCTCTTTAGCGCAGCCGACCCCTCAACTCAGTCCGGATTACGCGATAGAGCAATACTAGAACTGCTATTTTCTACAGGCTTACGCGTATCCGAGCTGGTCAATCTCAACCGCGATAGTATAAATCTTGATAAGGGCGAATTCAGTATTCGCGGTAAAGGCCAAAAAGACCGCCCAGTATATATGAGTGACTCCGCTAAAGTAGCCGTTCTAGCCTATCTTAAAAGCCGTAATGACAAATCCGAACCACTATTTGTACAGGCATCCAAAAGCAAAAACCCCGATGAGCTCAACCGACTCACCGCACGCACTATTCAACGAATCGTAGAAAACTGCCGAGCAAAAGCAGGCATCACCAAGCAAGTTACTCCCCACACCCTACGCCACAGCTTTGCAACCGATCTTTTAGGTAACGGCGCCGATTTGCGTAGCGTCCAGACTATGCTTGGACATGCCAATATAAGCACGACTCAGATCTATACCCACGTTACCGACCCGCAACTCAAAGAAGTTCACAAGCAGTTCCACAGTGGCAACGAGGCTGATAGCTAATTACAGGGCACAACTCCGGTGGCTGGAGCTAATGAATTATTGCTTCTCACAACCATGCTCTTGCATATATCTCGCCTAGTATTTGCCTGATCATTTGCACCATTGCCAGCATATAGTACAGAGTCAAATACACTCTCAAGTGAAGATGGCGAGACTGTTTTTTCTGCTCTTATTCTCCTGTAAAGGTTACCGCTACGAGCCGTTACATCAATCTGAGCTTTATCACTCTTCATGTCTATAGGATTATTATTCACATCATATGCTGTGAATTGAAAATGCATGTTTGCATACCTTGGCTTAATCCTAACAACAAAATTATAATTCTGAGCTGTACCATCTGCAATCCTTATGGCTTTACTTAAATCAAATCCATAGATACTGTTTGGGTTAGTTACGCACCTGTACTCACCGAGGTTAGGGATATTTGGCTCTTGATTTTCGCACTTACTGTTTACTTCATTATTGCTAAGCCCATTAAACCCTTTGGCTTTATCCTCTTGGCCGGGAGTGAAAAAGACTGTCGCTATTTGTGGGGCTGTTTGTGCAGAACTTCCGAAGTTTCCCTTTGCCCAATAAATAAATGTTAACTCTACTGAAGCCGCATATTTATTTGCATCATATTGTGCAACACTTGGGTAGAATGGACCCGACCCTGGCAAAGCATACTGCGCCAAGTTCTTGTTCTCATCAAGAGTTTTACTATGCCAACGCAACTGCATCGATTTTGGACCTGGAGAGTCAGATGTATCTATAGTCAATTGCGTTGCTCTATCCATATTATTAAAGCCCTCAAAAGTTTTAAAAGTATTCTTTACTTCTATACAGGTAATTTCTTGATTTAAATCATTATTCGGCACAACATCTTCATATCCACTACCTTCTACATCACACCCTATTTTTTGGTATGTAGGATCATCTACCAATTTCTGCACGGCTGCCTTTACCCCAGCCTCAGCTGTCTGCAAGGCCCGATTGCTAAACTCGGTATTTCTCGTCTGCTGTTGCTCTCTTAAGCTAAGAGCTGCTATCCCCGAAACAACCACTATCATAAACATACCCACCCCCAAAACCACTAGAAGGGAGGTTGCACCTAATCTTTTTTTTCTCAGAATTTGTGACATTTGCGCTTTCCTGGCTTAATTATACCAGCCTTAAGCATTTTAGCTAACCACCGTCTTTGCCTCGAATATTTATGGCTGTATTTAGGTCTAATCTCGAACAATATATGTCTGCCTGGCGGCACTCATTAGGTGAGGCTGGATCCGGATTGCCCGTTATATACGACAGACTAATAATTACCGATGTGGCATTTGTATTTGCCTCTATCCTAGCACCCTGTGATTTACCAACCACAAATTGTACTACGCGCATATTGCTTAAATTAATGGTTGTTGGACCAGATACAGTAGTTATGCCAGCCCCCACACAAGCAGTAGGTTCACCTGCTGTAGTATAAGAAAG
>CAYSEY010000001.1:0-25603 GCA_964430405.1 uncultured Candidatus Saccharibacteria bacterium | reverse complement strand
AATAATTATCATAGTTTTCTATTTAGATTCTTCGAGCCACTTTAGTACTTCTGGCACTGTTTTAAGTGGTTGAATTTTTGGCCAAACTGCTAGAATTTTTAAATCTGGCCCTACTAGAACAGATGAGCGCACAATTCCAAAGTATTTTTTACCAAACATATTTTTTTCATTCCAAGCACCGTACGATTCAATCATCTTATGATCTGTGTCTGCAAGGACTGGAAATGGCAGTTCATGATGCTCTACGAATTTTTGATGACTTTTTACATCGTCTTTGCTCACACCAATCACATCTATACCCTTTGCTTGAAGTTCTTCAAAATTATCTCTTACACTACAGGCCTGCATAGTACATCCGGGTGTTTCATCTTTTGGGTAAAAATATATCAAAGTAGTTTTACCAGTTAAATCCTCAAGTGTATGGGTCTTTCCAGTTTGATCATCGGCAGAGAATTCTGGTGCTTTATCACCAATTTGTAAGCTCATATTAATAACTCCTTTGTTAAACTTTTGCGCGCAAATACTGATCCCAATAGTGGAATAGCTTAGCTGTGGCAAACAAATCTTCAGCATTATATTTGGCAATATCCAGATACTTCCCCTCCTCGTAGGCCGGGCCAACATCACTTCCATCCATACCGCCCTCTTTAGGGCTGGTTATACCAAAAGCCCTGCACCAGCGGTGTAAGCTTCCCTTATACATTGCCCCACCATAAAAAGTTAGCAGATCAAACAAATCGTGGTGAGTAGCTCCTCTAAGACCAGTAGAATTATATCGATTACTAATAAGGTCCTTGCTTGGTCGAATTCCATGTACGGCTGAACGGATCATCATATATGGAACATCGGCACGTCGTCCAAAAAAGCTAATAAACTCATCCGTAATCTCGGCCAAACCCCAAAATTTCGTAAGCATTTCAGCCTCACTCATAGCTGTGTACTTTATGCCGTTTTCTTCGACATCATCAGCTTTTTTACCGTTAGTGTCGTAGTATACAGCTCCTTTTTCTTCATCGGCATCATATACACCAATAGCTACGATCTTACCTGTAAGCGGGCTAAATACTAGGTTTTGCTTAATATCCTCCATGGCCTTTTCATAGCCTGCTGGATCCTTCTTTTTATCTGGTACGCGTTTAGTTAAATCTTTTTGAGTAGCTGGATCGAACTTATCGAAGTCCTCGCCAACCATCTCGATATCAAATACAAGTCGTTTTTTATTCATACAGTTATTTTAGCATATCTGATGGTAATCTGTTGTTACTATTGACTTTTCATAGTTATTATGCTAATATATTTGCCAGTTCCTACTACAGAAGGAGGGCATATGCCCACCCAAACCACCACCCGTTTCAGGGTCATCCAAATCCTGACCAATGACTTCGGTGCCTACAACAACGGCACCCCGAGCAAGGTCACCGAGACCACCAAGTGGGAGGGCGACGACATCGTCGAGCTCTCCAAGCAGTTCCCGCCCAGCGAGATCTACGGCGCCGACCCGCTCGACCACTCTGAGATCGAGGACGGCCTGATCCGGTACGACTACCGGTTCGAGCAGTTCATCGACGGCCAGTGGACCGAGATCGAAGACCCGCGGGTCCGCCAACGGTCCGCTCCCACCGCGCTCGAACGCGCCATCGACGCCGAGAATCGGCGCCTCTACCCGGGCGACTACGAGGATGTGTACGACGACGAACGCTGCGACAACTGCGATCGTTACTACCTCGACTGCCGCTGCTAGCCCATCTACCCGTAGTAAGAACTCAACTGCCAAGACTTCGGTCTTGGCAGAGTTCCAAAGCTCAGAAACAATTCTGAATTTTGGAACTAACTAAAGTGTAATAAATAGCCAAAGGGCCCGGAAACTCGGATAATCCAAGCTCCCAGGCCCCCAAATTCAGCCAATCGCCGAACGCGCATACTCTACGACGTCCCTTGCCTTCCCGGCTGCATTGCCGGTGTAGCACTCCGGCTCATCCAACAAGCTGAGCACATCCGCCGGGATTGAATCCAGCACAGTGCTCAACTCGGAATCAGTTTGTGCCAAGGTCTTGAGCTGTGCCATGAGCGTAAGACCGTTCTCACGAGCCTGCGGCACCACGGTGTGGTTGACCAGCTCGTGGGCGTCGCCCACATACCCCGCCATCTGCAAGGCGATGTACACCGGCTCAGCCATCACATCGTAGGCCGAACGCTCGAAGTTGCGTTTCAGCGCTTCATCGTCCACACCGATCCTGGCAAGGAATGGTGTCCCGTCCTTGTCAGCACGCAACAGCGTGTCGAGCTGGGTCTGGAGGATGATCGGCAACACCGGGAAATCCCGAGCCACCGAACTGCCAGTGAGATCCCTCTGATGCTCGGAATTGAGCGTCAGCAGCACCTTGATGTACTCTGCCAGGGCCTTCTCGCCTTGCCCAACCACCGTCTCGAAGTTGATCGGGTTGCGCTTGTGTGCCATGGTTGATGAACCCACCTGACCGGCTGCGAAAGGCTCGGTGACTTCACCGATCTCTGTACGCATCAGGTGCCGGCAATCATCGGCCAGCTTGGCCAGTACCTGACTCATCATCATGCAGTCATGCAAGAACCGCTCCAGCGGCTCTGGCTGCAGTACCTGCGTACTGATCAACCCAACCCTCAGGCCAAGCCTGCCAAGCACCAACTCCTCATAGGTATTCGAAAATCCATGAGCAGTGGCCTTTTCGGCACTGTCTTCGATCCCCAGGCCAACCAAGGCGTTGCTCGCCCCGACCGCTCCAGAGATCTTGCCGACCAAGCCATTACGACTCCACTTGAGAGCCTCATAGCCAACCACCGCCCTCTCCAAGCAGGTTGCCAGCCAAAAACCGACGGTAATCGGCAAAGCATGCTGGCCGTGGGTACGGCCGATCTGCACTGTCTCGGCATGTCGCTCCACTTGGTCAGCCAAAACAGCAATCAGGTGCTTCAAGCTGGGCTCCAACACCTCGTCAAAGGCATCCGCGAAGTGCAAGATCCGCCCGGTATCGAGCGCGTCATAGCTGGTGAGCGGCACGTGCACCCACCGTGCCAAACTCGGATGCATCAGGGCTTGCGCCAGTTGTACCCAAGCCCGCACATCGTGCTTGGTAACCGCTCGCTCACGCTCGTCGACTTCGGTTGCCCGAATGTCGAGCACCGACTGACGCACCTCATCGGTGAGATGCACATAATCCTCGTCCGGCATCACGCCGATCGCGTGGAGCACATCCAGGTTGGCCAGCTCAACTCGAGCCAGCCCCTTGTATGCGTTGTCGTAGCCGAAGATCTCCCGCAACACCTTCGGCTGATACCGGGGGTTGCCCGGCATCATCAGATTCTTTTCTGTGGGCATCCCTGCCCTCCTTTACTTAGAGGGCTAAAGCCCTGTGAATGAACTATTGAACTCGAGCAATTATATAATATTTCGGTAGTTTAAACACAAGCGGTAAAACTAGCTAGTTATAAAGGCTATATATTGTTTACAAGTTAATCCAACAGGTTTAAACTATCTATGTTCTATTCACTATAGAGAAGAGAAAGCACATGAAAGTTGTGATTTTCGGAAAGGCTGGAGGACGCGAACAGGCGTTGGCTCGGAAGATGCGCAGCCAAGGGCACAAGGTGATTCTTTCTATCGATCCCGAGACTGAGGAAGCCGACCTATTCGTCGGTGGTCCGGAAGCTCCGCTGGTCGATGGCGTGGCTGATCACCTGCGAGCTCAAGGCAAACTGGTGTTCGGGCCAGGTGCCGATGGTGCCCAGCTCGAGGGCAGCAAGGTCTGGATGAAGCAATTGCTCAGCGATGCCGGTGTGCCAACGGCGCGCTGGCAGAGCGGCACCATTGCCGACTCAGAAGCCCTGGTGAAGTTCGTCGATGAGCTCGGCGGGAATGCCGTAGTCAAGACCGACTACTTGGCCGGCGGCAAAGGCGCAGCCGTTTGGCACGAGGCCGAAGCTGCCAAACACGACATCGTCCACAAGTGCGAGCCATATGGCTCGGGCAAAGCCGTGGTGGTCGAAGAGGTGCTGGAAGGCCGGGAGTTCTCGGTCTTCGCGGTTTGCGATGGCAAGACGGCCGTGAGCTTTGGCTCGGCCCAGGACTACAAGTACTTGCCACGCGATGGTGAACTACTTATGACCGGCGGCGTGGGGAGCTATTCCCCGGTCGACTGGGTCACCCCTGAGCTGACCGAGCTCGTCATGGCAACCTGTATCCGACCAACCCTTCAAGCCTTGCAGACCCGCGGTATCGATTACCGCGGGGTGCTCTACTGGGGTGGCATGCTGTTGCCCGACGGACGAGTGATGACGCTGGAGTACAACATCCGTTTCGGTGACCCGGAGATCCAATCCGTCTTGCCTAGGCTCAGATCAGATCTGGCAGTCGTGCTCAGCCGAGCCGCTACCGGAAGCCTGGACGTACCAGTGCGATTCAACGACAAAGCCAGCGTCTGTGTGGTGCAGTGCAGCGAGAACTACCCTGACACTCCCGTCACCGGCGGTGTCATCACCGGCATCGACGACGCCGAAGGCATGAATGGTGTGCACGTACTCCACGCCGCAACATCGCAAGGCAACAACGGCGAAGTACTTGCGACCGGTGGTCGTACCCTCAACGTGGTCGCCACCGCTACCACTGTTGGCTCGGCTCGGCTCCTGGCCTACCAGGCAGCTGCCAAGATCAACTGGCCGGGTATGCAATATCACCCCGGAATTGCTCTTCAGTAGAGCACAAAGAGCCTCTGGATTTTTCCGGAGGCTCTTAAAGTTTAGCTCTGAATCCATTTAGATAGATCAATGAAAAGAGTTATAATAAAACATATGCTTGCAGCAATCGACATCGGCGGAACTAAAACTCGTATTGCAGTTGCTAGTAGCCCTAATAAGGTCACTAAAGATATTGTAATCCCGACTCCACAAAATCAATCTTTAGCCCTCAAAATTTATCTCGAAAAGCTACTCGAGATTGCCGGCTCAAAAAAAGTTCTTTCTCTTGGTGTAGCAAGCCCTGCAATAATAGATAAGACCAGGGGGAGTATTATAAAACCTAGCCACATTCCTTGGTCATACTTACCTATCGATGACTACTTCAAAAACGAACTGGGCTGCCTTGCAACTATCGGTAACGATGCTACACTCGGTGGAATTGCGGAATCTAAGTTAGGGGCCGGCGCAAAACACAAATTAGTACTATATGTAACGATTTCAACTGGTATAGGAACCGCGATTATATTAAACGGTGAGCCAATAACTCAACAATATAATTCCGAGGGAGGAAGACAAATAATACACAGCCATCCTTTCCCAGGCGTAGCGTACCAAAAAGTAGCAAGTGGCGGGGCTATAAAGGCAAAGTACCACAAAACAGCAGCTGAGATTACTAGCAAAAGTGATTGGGAACAAATTGCAAAAAATATTTCGACAGGATTATTTAACTTAATAACAATTATTCAGCCTGACATAGTGGTTTTAGGGGGAGGTGTGAGCGTCCATTACAACCATTTTATTACCCCCTTGCGGACGTACCTAGATAAATTCCACAGCCTCTACCCTATCCCACCGATTAAAAAAGCAAAGTTCGTAGAAACTGCACCACTGATTGGCGCTTTGATTATGGCTAAGAATCAATTAACGGTTGGCTAATGCAAAAAGCTAATCCGCCGAGAGTTGCTTCTTTAAACCAATATTCTATTTCGATCGGTGAAGAGATGATAGACAATCTCAGATCTGCGGCATCACCGCTAAAAGGCAAAAAAATAGTCGAAATAAACGCTACCGCAGTTGGGGGTGGTGTGGCAGAACTACTATCTAGCCAAATACCGCTTTGCAACGAACTAGGGCTAGATGTAAGTTGGTATGTGCTACCACCAGACGATAGATTCTTTAAGACAACTAAGGGTCTCCACAATTGCCTGCAAGGTGAGTGCGCACTGGACCAAGCTTTAGATTTTAAATACTATCAACAATACTTATCAAAAGTAGCCGAAACTCTGCCCGAAGCCGACCTATATGTACTTCATGACCCACAAACCCTGGGCTTAGTACCCTTTCTCAAGCATAAGCCGTTAGTTTGGCGCTGCCACATTGATTTGACCGAAGCTGACCCATCTAGCTTCGAATGGTTGCAGGGCTACTATCAACACTTCAAAAGGGTGATTTTCTCACTAGACGCTTATGTACACGGCTTAGACAATAGCAAAGTCTCAATCGTTCATCCGGCGATCGATCCCTTATCACCCAAGAACATTAAGCTGAGTGAAACCGAAACAGAAAAGCATCTGCTTAAACACAACTTAAGCTCCAAAACACCTTATATACTACAAGTCTCTAGATTTGATAAATTCAAGGATCCAATCGGCGTAATCAAGCTCTATGAACAACTAAAGCCCACCAATCCGGATCTCAGGTGTATATTAATCGGAAACTATGCCACCGACGATCCAGAAGGATTAGAGTACTATAATATTACCAAAGCCAAAGCTAGAGAAGTAGCCGGGGGTGGTGTTGATATTATTGTTGATGCCAGCGACATGGAAGTAAATGCTATTCAGCAAAATGCACTTGTAGTAATTCAAAACTCTACCCGTGAAGGATTCGGACTAACAGTAACCGAAGCCATGTGGAAAAAAAGAGTTGTATTCTCTAGGCCTGTCGGCGGAATAGCATTGCAAATAATTCACGATAAAACCGGCTACTACCTATCAAATAACCAACTAGCCAACGTTGCATTACTAAACGAAGTTATTAAGCGACGATACATATTTAATCACCTAGGAGATGAAGCCCACCAACATGTAAAACAAAACTTCGTGACTCCAAAGATGCTAACCGACTATTTAAATGTATATTTAGAAACTTTAAAGAAGAGTTAACCAGCTATGAATGTCAGAGCTTTGCCGCGCTTTCCTGCACGGCCAGTTCGGCCAATACGATGAATATAATCTTCGTAGTTGTTGGGTTGGTCAAAGTTAATAACATGACTTACATTTGGAATGTCCAAGCCGCGTGCCGCTACATCAGTAGCAACTAGTATTCCTACTTTGCCATCTTTAAAGGCCTTAAGAGCCCGTTGGCGTTGTGGTTGACTTTTATTGCCGTGAATCGCTTCAGCTGGCATTCCTGCCCTGGTAAGGCTATCGGCTAATTTTTGTACTCCATACTTAGTTTCGCCAAACACTAGAACCTTTTCAAAATCTTCTTTACGAAGCAACTCATTTAACATCTCTATTTTGTCTTCTTTGCTTCTAGCACGTACCACGTCTTGCTCGATATGTTCGGCTGTTTCTCGAGTACGCACCGAAACTGTAACTGGATCATTTAGCATCGTATCAAGCAAATATTGAATTTGTGGCGTTATAGTTGCGCTAAAACATAGTGACTGTCGTTTTTGCGGAAGCTCAGCAATAATTGATTTAATATCTGGTAAGAATCCCATATCGAGCATACGATCTGCTTCATCGAGCACCAAAGTTGTAACAAAACCCAACTTAAGCTCGCCTTGTTGCATTAAGTCTTTTAGCCGGCCCGGTGTACCAATAATAACCTGGGGACGTCGACGTAAATCACGAATTTGCTTTTGCATATTAACTCCACCTACGCAGATAGCGGAATACAAGCGTAGATTAAATGCGAACAACCTAAATTGCTCATCGATTTGTACAGCAAGTTCACGAGTTGGAGCCATAATAAGTACTGTTTTCTGTTCGGGATCTGTCTTAAGTCGATTAATAAGAGGTAGTACGAAAGCTGCGGTTTTACCGGTTCCAGTATTAGCAAGGCCAATCACATCCCTGCCCTCCATAACTGCCTTTATTGCCCCGTCTTGGATAGCAGTTGGGTGCTCTAGTCCTTTACTTGCGATATTTGACTGTAGTTCGCTAATAAATCCAAAGTCACTAAATTTGTGAATAGGCACAAACTCAACCATGTCGATTTTGTCGACTGCTTTATTAATAAACTTCTGAGGGTCAATATAAGCTTTCCCTCTATTATTTTTGCGACCATTGTTTCTGAATGATCGTGTTTGGTTTCCGCCTCGTTTGGAACGAGAAGCAGAAAAAGATCTGTATGCCATGAATACCTTTCTGTTCAATTGATGAACAGCGAGTAGTTTTTACTTTATATCGGTATTCATCACATAATTAATTTGTACATAAATAATAACATATGTACTTTGTTCTGTCAATCTAAGTTAGTATTTATTCCCAAGGAGTCGCAAGTTGCAGGTAATTACCATCTGGATCTTCAAGCGTGGCTAGCCAAGCTTTTGGCGTATTTTCTTTGTCGGGTTGGTGTGGTTCGGCTATAACTTTACCGCCTGCACTTATAACCAAATTGAACTCTTTAGCTACATCCTCAACAGCGAAAGAGAGCATTAGCCTAGCTGGTGCGGTATTTTTTCCTTTTACATCGCTGTGAGGGCCAATTAGTAAGTTACTACCTCTATCACCATAGCCATACCACTCCTCCTCTTGCCAGCCTGGTTTGCCGAGTATTTTTGTATAGAATTTCGCTAGTTCATTTGGGTTTTCGCTATTTAGCATAACTCCACTAAGTTTCATTGTGTTGCTCCTTTATTGTAATATTGTAGCAAATAGTTCTAGTTAGCCCTAGGCGCATCGACTATCCAGCACCAGGTTGCATTATTGAATAATTAGCCATTTTCAGCTATCATTATCAGGTTAATGGGACGTCGCCAAGTGGTAAGGCACCAGTTTTTGGTACTGGCATTCGCAGGTTCGAATCCTGCCGTCCCAGCCATTAAAAAATACCCTAGTGTAGAACGGGTGTTTTTTTATGGCTAACGTAGGAATATAGCGTTGATTGGTATTTGATGATATTTATCCTCAAAACCTGAGAAGTAAACCCATCAATAAGTAAAAAGAATAATTGCTATTATCTGTTAAATACTGTATAATTGTTTTTGTTCTTAGAAACAACGCTGCTACGGCTCTAATGGATCAGGTTATTAAATAAGTTCTGGAATGCAGCTAAACAGCCGACAAAGCTGGGATAGGCCAGAAAAGAAAAGAAGGAACTATGGCAAAGAATCTATTTGTCGGCTCTCTACCTTGGAGTGTCAACGACGAGCAACTAGCTCAAATTTTTGCTGAGGCCGGTGCAGTTGAATCAGCTCGTGTTATCACAGAGCGAGACAGCGGCCGATCTAAGGGTTTCGGTTTTGTGGAAATGGCAGACGAAGAAGGCGCCAAAAAAGCAATCGACACCTTGAATGGCAAAGAAATTGATGGCCGTGCTATCACAGTCAACGAAGCCCGACCTCGCGAAGAGCGATAAGTCAGCTTTAAATCAATCCTTAAAACCCCGATTAGTCGGGGTTTTTTGGTATTATTAAATTAATGATTTGGAAATCACCAATGCCAATTAAGATCTACGAGACGCTGACTGTTATGGGCGATGAGCGAATTAATGTTAATGGGAATACAGCCAAAGTCGTATCAAGTAACGGCGATAAAACTTACGATGTAGTATATAACCCCGAGGCTAATACTATTGTTGCAAACGATAACGACAGCTTCTGGCAAAAGCGCCTGGGCTACCCTAGTATTGCCTATCTATTGCAAACTAAAGTAGTTAAATTTAACCCCAAGACTGGTAACCTGTTAGCCGGTGTAAACTGGAAAAATCTCAATGCCGCCAACCACCGTGATTATGCTGATTCTATTACTAAAGTCCTATCTAAACTAAGTAACGACGACCAAGCACTTATCCTTAAAGAAATCGATAATATTCTAGACCAGCTAAAAAAACTAAAAATCAAAATGCCTCCTAAACTAATGCGACCAGTCAAAGAGCCTTGAACTACTAACGATTATTCAATATAATGCTTGCAACCTGAAATCCAGGTAGATCCAACCCGACCGAAAGGCATCGGACGTGGCTTCACACAACCCCAAGAAGTGCGACGGCAAGTACACCAAGATCTGTCCGCGCCGAGGCTGTAGCCGAGGCAACATCAGCAGTACGGGCAAAACATGTAGTGATTGTGGCGGAACCGGACGAGTCTGCGACAAATGTGGCGGAAAGGTCTAGACGGCAATGGTACTGTATTACAACCCCTAGCAAGTAATTGCTGGGGGTTGATACTTTTAAGCTCGATTTACCAGAGTCCCGATTTCAGAATCAGTTGTAATCAAACTGTAATCGTCTAAAAGCTGCTGGCGCAATTTATCGGACAGTTCAAAGTCTTTGGCTTTTCGGGCGGCTTCGTATCGATCAATCACCTCCAACACTTCACCTTTAAGTGGAGTTTCGTCTAACAATTGTAGACCAAATACTTCATCGAATAATTTCATAGCTTGCTTAGCATCATCGCTATATGCCTTGCCTTCGATAGTGCTAACAGCCGCAAGTGCTTTTGGCGTGTTCAAGTCGTCACGCAAGGCCTCCTGCAATTGATTCGTAAATTCTGCAACACCGCCAGTATCATCACTTTTTGGTAATTGCCCATGTCTGGCAAAATTAAGTTGGTCAGCATAGGCCCTTAGGTTCTTAAGCCTCTCTGTAGCAGCATTAATATCATCTACGCCAAAATCCATTTGAGTTCTGTAGTGTGCGCTCATTACTAGATACCTGAATGCCATAGGCTGTTTTATATCTGCTAGAGTTTTAATATTCCCCAAGCTCTTGCTCATCTTCTCAGATTCGATACTCAAATGTTCATTATGAAGATAATAGTTAGCCTGCACTCCACCGCACTGAGCCAATTCATTCTCGTGATGCGGGAACTTAAGGTCAACACCTCCGGTATGGATATCAAATGGTTGGCCCAAAAAGTGCGTGCTCATTGCAGAACACTCTATGTGCCACCCAGGACGACCAGGGTAGTTTTTGCCTTCGATATCAAAATCCCAAACTGGCTCACCTTCCTTTTCGGCTTTCCACAATGCAAAGTCGGCAACACCATCTTTTTGATCCTGATCGTCGGTAACACGAGCCTGAGCTACAAAGTCCAAATTCACCAAACGGCCATAATCCTTGCCTGCTTTGCGGTAGTTTTCGACACTAAAATATACACTTCCCTCACTTACATAAGCAATACCATCGCTTACTAATCCCCTAATGATATCTTGCATACCACCAATATGATCTGTGGCTCTGGGTAACCTAGAAATATCATCACGCCGGATGCCAATAGACTCAATATCATCGATAAAAATATCAGTATACTTGTCAGCTAGCTTGGCAAGAGCAGTCATCGGCTCCTCGTCAGGATACGTTTCGTTTGCGCGCTTAATCATCTTATCGTCAATATCAGTAATGTTCATTACCCACGAAACATCGTATCGTTCGATATGGCGCAATACTCTCTGTAACAAATCTGGCAGTAAAAATGCTCTGAAGTTCCCGATGTGAGCATGATCATATACAGTTGGGCCACAACTATAAATTGTCACCTGATCACTTCGAATAGGTTTAAAGTCTTCTTTTTTTCGTGTTAGGGAGTTATATAATCTCAGCATTACTTACTTATTATAAACCTTGCGCAAAACTTCTGCAGTATGTCGACAGTCCTCAAGGGCATCGTGAGTTTTGCGAGGAGGCAATCCAAAATATTGAAATGTTGGCTCACTCCGTACTATATCGCCCTTTCCCTGTTCTACTAAATATAGGTAAGCTAAGCTCCATACATCCAAATAGTGGTAGTCGTGCGTGTAGATATCCTTGTCAACCTCCCTGAGCAACTTCGCCATCATAGTATGGTCAAGCATTTCGTTCCAGCTAGCTAAATATACTTGCGTGCCAAACTTATCAAGAAAATTCTCTATAACTTCTTTTGGGCTTGGTGCATCTTGCAACGTTTCTTCATTGATTCCATGGATTTTTGCTGCTTCAGGACTCATTCCGGACAAGTCTTGCTTAATAAATGTTAGATAACTATCTTTTTCCTCTAATGTTTCCCGATCCAACAACACGGCACCCAACTGTATTGGTAATGACCTATCCAAATCTAACCCAGTCGTTTCAAAATCAACCAGTAAGACATCTTTGCTAAATCCTTTCACTAAAATGCCTGCCTATTATCGAGTGCTCGGCTCAAGGTTAATTGATCGGCGTATTCTAAATCCCCACCAATCGGTAGTCCGTGGGCTAATTTCGAAATTTTACCATTATAGCCTTGTTCAATTAGTTTTCTAGAGATATAAATTGAGGTAGTTTCGCCCTCTATATTCGGATTAGTAGCCAGTATAATCTCCTCGGGCTCTACTACCTTAACTCGGTCTAGTAAGCTTTGGATTTCCAAATCATCCGGCCCCACACCATCTATAGGACTAATAACACCGTGCAAAATATGGTATTGACCCCTAAAGAGTCCAGTTCGTTCTAGTGCAACAATATCCATAGGCTGCGAAACTACAGCCACCAAATTGGCATTTCGACTAGTACTAGCACATATTGGGCAAAGCTCTTCGGTGGAGTAGTTTCTACAAGTAGCACACTTACGCAAACCCTTCTTAAGGTCTTGCATTGTTTTGCCAAACTGCTCAACATCGCCATTGGCTAGTAAGTAAAATACTAATCTCTCGGCTGATTTAGGGCCGATCGAGGGTAATTTAGAAAACTCTTCGATTAGATTAGTAATATTATCGGGCAGTATTTGCATAATACCTACATACCAGGCAGGTTCATGCTTCCGGCTATCTCTTGCATTTTTTCGGTGGCTTCAGCCATAAGTTCCTTATTAGCTTGGTTCACTGCAGCTGCGATTAGATCCGATAGTCGATCCAGGTCTTCGGCTGCCTCGGGAGCAATCTCTATACTACGCACTTCAACATTCATGCTCGTTTGGCTAATCGCTAGTCCGGCGGTTACTTTCACATCTCCGTCCCCTGCTTCTGCTTCAATCTGCATTCGCTTAAGTTCTTTTTGTAGCTTTAGGGCCTTTTGGGCAAGTTTTGCCTTTTCCATCATACTCATAATAATTTCTCCTAGTTTATTTCAAGAACTATTTGTAGAAAGCAGTTCAGGGAACGAATGAGCAACATAATGAACCACAGATTGCCTACGTAATGAAAGGCAGAAATCGTAACTCAAGAATGCTTGGTACAAAAAGTTCGTTGGCTCTATTGTATCTGATACAGCCTAACTTCGCTATACCCTGCTTGGTAGATCTCAAGCAATTTCCAGTTACTCGGAATTTGGTCGTAATAATCGTGACTACCAGTTTTACCGATGAGCCACACTCTACCAGATGTTGAGCCCCTAAACGATCCTAATGAATCTAGATAAACGTCTCTGTCATAAATCAATCCGGACTCGCCATAACCGTTTGGCTGACCATTGCCGGTAAACAATAGTATCTTTTGGTTGGTTGTATTATAAAAACTGCCATCAAAATACACATACAACTCACCAGCCACAATCACATCGCCAGATTCAAACTGACTATTAACCTTGTCCATAACCAAACTAACTCTATGCGATGCTTGGCTGTTGACGTTTCGAAGACCGACTAACTGCGTCATGATGAGTAGTAATGCAATAATTGACCCTAGCCACAATCGGGTTTGTGCTAACTTCGAAACCGCCATCGCAATGACGATGCATATACCAATTATTGCAAATGCAAAATACCTCTCATGAAACATCGGACGATAAAACGAAGCGCCTATAGCCAATAGCATTGGTATGAAGCTAAACAGAATGAGGAGCCGTGAGTATTTATACTTTGTATCGTCTTTTATCCAGACATATACGGTAGCTGCGATAACCAACAAAGGAATGAACCAATACACCACTTGCGTTAATCTGTGTGCGTCAGTAAAAGTAAAGAATTGCCACATAGTATCGTGAAACGTCTGCAAGCTAGTCTTTGGCAACCAACCTAGACCCTGTCCCCTTGTAAGTTGAGCGATTATGTTTGGCAACCAAGGTAAAAATAGCAACACTGCCACAATATTTGCTAGCCACCAACGATAATTAAGTAATAGTTTGTTTTTGTTCTTAATTAGTAGTAAACCAGCAACGTAAAGCCAAATCGCTATAACTACTAATGCAGTGAAGTAGTGCGTGTAAAGCCCAAGGGTAATTCCGAATATATATAAGACGTAACCTAGCCACTTTTTAGGATTATCAACCATATATATAACCCCTATTAATGCAATCAACAGAAATACCCCAAGAACTCCGTACATTCTAGCTTCTTGACTGTAGCGCACCAAGAAAGGATTTAGAGCCAGGATTAATCCAGCCAGTATTGCAGTGTGCTTAGTGCTGATTTTTTTAGTTAAAAATGTACCAAGCACCACAATCAAGACCCCAGCCACCATACTCAAAGAACGAATTGCAAATACACTATTACCAAAGATTACCGTCCAAAGATGTAGCAGTTCATAGTAAAGCGGAGGGTGTACATCCCTCGCTGAACCTAACCATATTCCCACCCAGTCACGACCTGCCAACATGGCACTAAAACCTTCATCGTGCCAAACACTAGCTTTCGTTATTCCAACTAGCCTAACCCCAATGGCAATTACAATAATGAGGGCAAAGAATACCCACCAATTTCGATCGATAAAACCTATTAACCTGGAATTATTTTTTGACTTTGTAGCGACCACGCAAGAAACCCCAGCGAATATTTATTAGATCCCCAAAAGTCTGCAACGATGCCTTGATTGGTGAGCTCCCACTGATTTTGCTACCTTCCTTTATATCTTGCCAATCAGGCACATCAATCAATCCTACGCTATAGCCACTTTTACGGGCGATGGCTAGTATCTCCATATCAAAACCCCAGCCATCAATTGTCTGTGCCGGGAAGACTACCGCTGTGGCTTGTTTTGAAAAAGCCTTAAAGCCACATTGAGTGTCTTTAATACCGGGCAACAATAGCATTTGCACCAGAAGATTACCTGCTCCAGACACTAATTTTCGTAATCCTTTATGGCTCTTTTGTAAATCTCTTACGCAAATCGCAACCTGTTTACCAGATTTTAACTCTTCTAGGGCATTCTTAATATATCGTAAGGGCGTAGCCAAATCGGCATCCATAAATAACACATACTGGCCTTTTGCTTCAAGCATTCCCTTCTTAACTTGTCTTCCTTTTATAAACTTACCCCTTGGTTTAGGGCCAGCATCTAATATGCGCAGATGACTGAACTGATTTTTGTACTTCTCTATAAACTTGGCTGTTCCGTCAGGACTTTGAGCATCTACCACCAACACTTCAGCGTTTATTTTTTCTTCCTTAAGATACTTAGATAGTTGAGTTAATGTCGATTCGATTCTACCTGCTTCATTGTACGTAGGAATGACAATACTCAGCTCTGGCTTCACTGTTTAACCTCATAAACACTAAACAGTAGCTTGCCGCTAAAATCAGATTTGACGTTCGTTAGAGTACCCTCTGGGAATTTAACTTTTACGAGCTCTACTAATTGATCGTGATTTGAGCCAGCCGGAATAATAATTAGCTTTGGCCCACCACTAATTGGCAGTTCTCTAAGTTCAGATTCGTTGAGCAATTTATAATCCGACTTATTATGTGTAAGATATTGAGTCGGATTCGCCTCATAGCCACCCATCAGGACAAAATTACTTCTGCCACTAACGGTATTAGTATTAAGATACTTAGCAATCGCCACGGCAGATTCACTGTAAGCCTCATAGGTTTTAGAGTCTTGTGCCCAAGCAACGAAATACGCCCGATATGCTTGAATCATCGATAATCCCATTAACAAACATATAACTGCCAACCCAGACGCCCTGGCAAGCTTATTCACAGGGAAGGTTCGATACCAAATATATAACATATAATTAGTGCCTAATCCAACCAGCATAAACACCGGCACAGCAGTGCCGATGGAACGCAGACCATGTGGTAATCCCTCGGCAGTAAGCAGCGAAGGCAACATCATCGCTCCAAGCACCACCAACAAGATCGCATAGCGAGGTCGCTTAATATGATACAAACAAATAACCAACCCGAGCACCAACATCAAGCCAGCAAACATATTAAGTAGTGGTTGACCCGGTACGTTATGTCGACTGTTCTCATCCCCATAATAGTTATATTGCAAAATTGTTTTAGCAGTACCGCTCAGTAGTGTCTGTACGGGCTGGCCATTATTAAGATCCTTGTTCAAGAAACTTGTGCCACCAGCCCTAGCAGTTGAGCCACCCGGGTCTTTAGCAGTCGTTATAATGAGTGGTGTTAGGACCAGAGCAAATACTCCTGCCGAAATAAGTAACTTCTTCCAATTCGCCCTTAGCCAATCTCGCCTCACAATAAGCATATAAATCATCCCTACAAAAACAGCAATTATAATCATCGAAAAAGCGGTGTAGGTGTAAAAACCTAATCCGAGCGCGATAGCCGCCAGTATGTAGTACAAAAGCTTACCAGACTTATAGGCCTTAGCCCCAAACCACATCACCAGACCGATTACTAGAGGCACAAGGCTCGCTCTAAATCCATCGCGTTGAATAATTACTACCCAAGGGCTAATCGCAAAGAAAAACGCCGTAATCAGTGCAGTACGCCTACTAAACCACTCTTTGGTGGCAAAGAATATAACAGCCACACTAATTACACCGAATAATGCTGGAGCCATACGAAGAGCGAGAATAGTATTCCCCATTGTAGCGACAAACACTGCTTGCAGGTAAAAGAACAGTGCCTCACGTGGGCCATTAGTGTTATATATAACCTTCCAATCGTTGTTTTCTAGGATGCGGAAAATATCTAAGCCATTGGCTGCTTCGTCAGGGTGTAGTCCAGGCGGTAAACTGCTGAGTTGGTAAAAACGAAAGAATGCCGCAATCACCAATATTGCAAAAAACAATATCCAAACAAAATTCTTCTTAATGAAACTCTGGAAGTTATTTGATTTTTTCATTGAATACGTAGTATTTATACAACAAGTAGTTATATACCAGAACAATCGCAATTGCTACAACAAGCGCCAAGTTACGAGTATCAAACTCTTGTGAAAAAGGCAGGTTTAGGGCAGACGTAATGTTATAGAGTACTTGTGATGGCCATAGCCAGTAGCTAGTTAGGGCATACAATACAATTGGACGAATAATATACAGGCCAGCAGCTGTAATCACGAAGAACATAACTAGCTTTTTTGTTGAGAGTTTCTTTGTTTTAAAAGTAAAGTTTTTATTAAACACAAAGCTATTAATCATAGCGGCAGTACCGGATACAATCCCAGCCCAAACAGCCGGTACAGTAGGCAATAAAAACAACAGTCCATTGTAAACCACAAAGTCTACCACGGTATTTAATACCCCCACCAGCCCAAACCGGCCAACGCGTTTTATTTCGGCATGATCAGCCTTCTTGGTTACTTTTTTGTCCTCACTCATAACACTTATGCAATTAATTATACCCTAGGCCTTTGCTTTGCCCAATAGTTAATTATGTACTCTATCTATAGAACGGAATAAAGTTTGTTCGGGCTGGAAGAATAGCTCAACATCACCCGTAGGGCCATTTCTATGTTTCTTGATTAAAACTTCTGCAATGTTCTTTTTATCGGTATCTTTCTCGTAATAATCTTCGCGGTATATGAACATCACCACGTCGGCATCCTGCTCGATCGAACCTGATTCACGTAAATCTGAAAGTTGTGGAATTTTTGGAGTCCTTTGTTCTACCGAACGACTTAACTGCGAAAGTGCAATAACCGGAACATTAAGTTCACGAGCCATGCCTTTTAGTCCGCGTGATATCTCGGATATTTCCTGAACACGATTATCAGAACTATTGGTACGTCCGCTCATCAGCTGTAAGTAATCAATCACAATTAATCCCAAGTCATGTTCCGACTGCAGCCGACGAGCTTTGGTGCGCATCTCCATTACATTGGCCATTGCTGAATCATCTATAAAAATCGGTGCTTCTGCCAAAACGCCCATGGCTTTGTTAATTTTTTCAAAATCTTTATCTTCTAAGTTGCCGGTACGAAGCTTCCAGCTATCAATCCCAGCCTCTGAGGCAAGCAATCGATCAATCAACTGCTCTTTACTCATTTCTAGGCTGAAGACTCCAACTGGAACACCTTCTTTTGTTGCTACATGCTGAGCAATGTTAAGAGCGAGACTTGTTTTACCCATACTCGGCCTAGCTGCTAATATTATCAAATCAGATTTCTGCAAACCGGCAAGGACATTATCAATCCCGGAAAACCCAGTAGGTACCCCTCTTAAACTCTCCTTGTCTTTATGTAAGCTATCGAGTCTATCAAAGCTTTCCGCTAGCACGTCTTTGATAGAAATAAAGTTTTGGCGCAGGTGTTTTTGACTAACGTCAAAAAGCGTTTGTTCGGCTTTATCCAGAACTTTATCAAGCTGTTCATCTTCACTATAAGCCATAGTGTTAATTTGGCTAGCTGCATTTATGAGCCTACGCAATGTGGCTTTTTGAGCTACTATTTGACCATACTGCACAACATGAGCTGCAGAAGGCACATTATTTACAAGTTCCGTAATATAGCTTGCACCACCAATCTCTTTTAACACACCTTGCTTCTCTAGCTGTTCAGACAAAGTAACAACATCAACTGGTTCGCGTTTTTCAAATAGAGCGAGTATTGCTTCAAATATTAAACCGTTCTTTTCTATATAAAAATCATCACTATGAACAATGTCAGCTACCTTAATAATTGCGTCCTTGTCTAATAACAAAGAACCAATAAGACTACCCTCGGCTTGCGGGTTTTGTGGCGGTACCTTACCCGCGAGAAGTTCTTTTGCGCTCTGTTGCTTAGCCATCTATAACTTCTCCACCTAAAATCGCCATAGCTGAACTCATCAGTTCTTGCTCTGTATCGACCTTATCAGGCTCACCCGCAGATTCAATGCTAGTTGTAACATGCATGCTCTCACCATAAACCTTACTGAACGCCTTTTCAATCAAAGATTGATTGCGAGGTTCTGCCAACCTCTCTCGATGAAAACTGAATCGGCACGTGATACTTATTTCATCTCCTTTAACAGTCAATTGGGAGCCTCTCAAGACTGCATACAACGAGTTGTTGTAGTGCTTAATTACACTTAGGGCCTTAACCATTTTGCTATCGTCATTATCTGAAGTTGGCTTTTCCACTTTTTTATCATTTGTTGCTGGTTTTGTGGGTTGTACATTATCAACAACTGGTTGATTTGGCTTGTTTGCTACTGTAGTTATCCTTGGCTGTAAACTCCTGGCTAACCCGGTTTGCAACAACAACTGAGGCACTGTAGTGGTCTTAAGTCCGGTTTGTACCCAATGCAATCTTTCAGAAAGTTCAATCAAAAAATCAACTTCATACTTTGATTCACCAGACTCTAGATGAACTTGCACCAAATCCAACATTTGTTGGGTTAGGATCGAAACATCTGCACCGGTATCAAATAATGTCTTTAATAGTTTGATTACCTCTACCGTATTATTCGTCTGGAGGACTTCAAATATTTCTTCTAGCTTGTTGGTGTCTTGTAATCCAGTAAATTCTGAAATTGTATCAACAGATATCTTACCCTCCACTGCCGAGATCTGATCAAGCATGCCTATGGCATCTCTAAATCCCCCTCGGCTAATACGCGCTATTACAGCGATAGCATCAGTATCGATATCAATCTTTTCTTGTTTTGCGATATAGCCTAAATGTTTTTGCATATCTGCAAGGTTTATTGGCCTAAAATCGAACCTCTGAGTACGCGATATGATCGTTTCGGGTAGTTTCTGAACTTCGGTGGTCGCAAAAATAAACACCACGTGAGCTGGAGGCTCCTCGAGGGTTTTTAAAAGTGCGTTAAACGCCTCCTTGGTGAGCATATGAACCTCATCGATGATATAGACCTTGTACTTTAATTTTGCAGGAGCCAGGGCAATTTTTTCTCGTAAGCTACGAATTTCATCGATGCCACGGTTGCTGGCTCCGTCAATCTCAATAATATCCAAATTATCACTTAAGGCTTCATCATTACTAAGCCCGTTTAGTTGTTTAGCAATAATCCTGGCAATAGATGTCTTACCTACACCTCGCGGGCCTGTTAGTAAGTAGGCGTGGCTGTGCTTGCCGGAACTGATTGCATTTTGCAATGCCCGAACAACATGTTGCTGACCAACTACCTCGCTAAAGTCGGCAGAGCGGTATTTACGATACAAAGCTAGATTAGACACAACTCCCCTCCATTCAATATGTATTATACCAAGGTTAGGTAGTTGTTGTTAATCTTAAATATTTGTTTTTGAATCACATCCCTCGGAATATATTATTCAAACGATTAATATCAAATGGTCAGCTTGCCAAAGAATCACTTTAACGAATAGTGCGAGGCAGGTTCAAGAATCGCAGCGAGGTGTAGATGTACTACATCGAACGAGACTCGGAGAACCTAACGATGCAATAGAAAGTTAAGATGGTTCTTATTAGACAGTTGAGATGAGTGCTTCAATCGCAGCCCACTCAGCATCCGTATTGGCCGGCACAACAATAGTAACTTCATCGCCAGGCTGTGCTTTAAAGTAAGTTACGCTGGCGTAAAGTACTCGATAATGTTTATCTCCTACTACCGCGATGTACTGCCCATTTTCTAACGACATCTTAGCTATAACCTTCTTGCGTTCCACTGGGCCTATTTGCTTATATATAAAACTACCGTCTTGAGCAATAGTTAGCTTGAGCGTGTCGCCTTCAACAAGTTTAGATTTACTAGCGTAGTTAGCTGGTACAGGATAAACCTTACCGTCTGGGCCAATCATATTTTGTCCATCAAACTGCCCCTCAATAATCTTTCCGATAGATTCGGCCGAACCAGGCTGAACCAGTGCTTGCTTTTTCGGTTTCGGAAGTTCTTCAGCACTGACCCCGAGTTTCTTGAGTTCTGATTCTACCTGCTTAATCGTATCTTGAGCTACCTGCATTTGTGCAGCCAGATTTTGCAGAGTTTGTTGTTTGTCTTTATCCGTCATTTTGTTTAGCCTACCTTACATAAATTACTATTTGCCCTAAGTGTAGCAAAAAACCGTAAAAATGCCAAACAAAAAAGACCCCGAAGGGTCAGTTTTGCAATTTATCCAGTTGGCTAGATTATTGAAGTTCGATAGTAGCGCCAGCTTCTTCAAGCTTTTTCTTAGCTTCTTCGGCTTCTTCGGCAGGAACACCTTCCTTAACCATCTTAGGTGCACTATCAACTACTGCCTTACTTTCAGCAAGACCAAGGCCAGATACTTCACGTACAGCCTTGATTACGTCGATCTTCTTTTCACCAGCTGCGGTTAGCATGATGTTGTAAGAACTTTTTGCTTCTGCAACTTCTTCTTCACCACCAGCAGCACCGGCAGCAGCAACTGCCACTGGAGCAGCAGCACTAACACCAAAGTGATCTTCTAGTACTTTAACTAATTCGGCAAGGTCCAAAACACTAAGTTCTGAAATCTGATCTACCAATGCTTTAAATTTTGCAGGAACTTCTTTCTTTTCTTCTTTGCTCTCTTCCGCTGGAGCAGCAGCTTCTTCTTTTACTTCTTCTTGTTTTGCAGTTTCTTCTGCCATAGTAATCTCCTTAATTATTTAGCTAGTTTTCTTCTCTTGTATTGCATTTAATGCATACAATAGTTGCGTAATATTTCCATTCAGTACTCGTACAAATCCACTAAGCGGTGCTGCTATCGTACCAACTACCTGGGCAGTTAGAACTTCACGGCTTGGAAGCTTGGCCAATACCATTACTTCTTCACGACTTAGGATTTTGCCTGATTCATCAAAGGCACCGAGTATTTCTAAATCTTCGTTTTCCTTAGCGAAATCTGCAATTATTTTGCAAGTTTGCGCTTCGTCTTGTCCAAACGCAATTGCCATTGGTCCAGCGAAAACTGAAGTATCGGTATCCTTGAGCTCTGTTTGGGAAAGTGCAACTTTTACCAAGGTATTTTTAGTAACCTTGTAGCTGATGTCTGATTCTCGTAGTTTTGAACGTAAATTGCTGATTGCAGGAACATCAAGTCCTCTGTAATCAGTTAATACGGCAATCTTACTACCAGAAAAAGCCTCAGCCAAAGCTTTTACGTCAGCTTCTTTTTGCTCACGTGACTTTGCCATAGGCATCCTCCGATGCTTTAAGTTAATGTGCATGATTACCAAACAAAAAATCCTTGGAATTAATCCAAAGACTTGTTTGTAAACTAATACTTAGTTCTTAACCTCTTGTAGCAAATTAAGTGCTTCCACTGCTACAGTCTTTGGTAATCAGGAGTAATTTTACCAGATTCAGCCTGATTGGTCAACAATAATTGCTTGGGGGTCGGGGGTAAAAAACCCCCGACCGTTAATGACCCAGATCGGCCAAGACTTCTTCAACACTCTCACACACTGCCACCTCCAGGAGAGTAAAGAAGATCGACTGTCGCAACTCCTTCGGGTCTCCCACTACGTAAATACGGCGGCGATTGAATGGGTCTTGAAGTGGCTCGGAAATCGCCATACCGAATTCGACCATAGCGCCATAGATATCTCCACCACATAGCAGTACAAACACTTCACTCCTCTTCACTCCAGCACGCATGGCTTCGGCAGCAGCACGATTCCACTCGACATGCTCGAGATAGGGCTTTTCAATGCCGCTGGCTCGTGTCCAATCGTGGCTAATCGCGAAACCTGCTTGCCTGAACTGCGTGATCACATCCTGTATCGAGCTGTTGTCATCCGATACCTTGCCGGCGACATACACCCAGAGAAGTTCTCTCATCTCGCTCCTATATCGATTGGTACAGCCAACTTATGTCAGCTTATTAATAACTTTATGAGTATTCATGACCAACTTCAAGCGTAAGTGATTAGTTTCGTCTTTAACTAAGACTCGTCAGAATAAGAAACAACTTATTGACTAATCGCTAGCAGCCAGGGGTTTCCCCCTAGCCGCTCCGCTGAAAAATCCTGAACATGTTGCCACACTCATCTACCGTGTTGTATGACACACTCCAGATCAATCCAGAGCTATCACGAGCCGAGAAAAGCAATTCGTGCTCCACTCCCTCATTTTTTAGAGCCCCGACAATATTCAAGTCGAACTCATCGAAGCTACCGTCGTCGCCACAACAAATAAAGTGCAACATCTGTCCGGTAGTTGCACAAGCTCGGATCATACTCAAGCTAGGTCCCCCAACCACACTATAGAGTACTCTTACCTCCATGGTCTCCCCCTGTTTTCATATCTCGATTAAATAGAAGTGCTACTTATTATAAGAACTTTAATTAGATAATAATAGAGCCGATGAAGTTACCTGCTAAAACCATCTAATACCACCAATTAAGTTCGCCGATAGTTTCTTGGACCATATTGCCTGCAATCGCAACCGTTGCCTCACCCGTAACGACTGAGGCTATACCCTTACCTAGTTCCTCAGACTGTTTAGCCGCCATACCCCGGCTTGTTAAAGCAGCCATACCGAGCCGCAAACCCCCTGGCCTCCATGGGCTCTTAGAGTCTTCCGGCACAGCGTTGCGATTAGTAATTATTCCAAGCTTTTCTAACTTAGTCTGTAGCTCCAAGCTATCAATTGATTCGGGTAACTTTACTAAGCTCAAATGAGTTTGGGTTGGTGCAACCACATCAAGTCCGCCGTTCAACAAACCCGCTTCTAGTGCCTGGGTGTTTGATACCACCGCTTCCATATATTTCTTAAATGGTAGTTGATCAGGATAAACATCTTCGCCCAATACCTCCATCAGCGCTTGGCCAACAGCAGCGATTTGGTTGAGATGAGGCCCACCGCTAGTACCGGGAAAAACGGTTTTATTAATTGCCTCCATATATTGATGCTTGGCAAATAATAATGCTGAGCGTGGTCCGCGAAGTGTTTTGTGGGTGGTTGTAGTAATAAAGTCCGCTCCATCGCCGTCGTGCTTAAACGGGCTATCGTGTAAACCAGTAGCAACAAGTCCAGCTATATGGGCAATGTCGGCCAGAACTAAGGCGCCATGCTGATGGGCTATTTTACATAGCTTGGCGAATTCATACTTTCGAGGGTATGCAGAAAAACCAATAACAACCAACCGTGGTTTTAATGATTCAACTTTTGATTTGAAATCATCCAAATCGATTTCGTATCCATTTGGCCCAACCGAAACACCGTAGGTCGCGTGTTTAAAGAACTTTAAATAGCTGCTCGTGCCATGCATATGGCTAAGATGCCCACCGCTGTTTAAATTTAAACTAAGCACCGTATCGCCCGGCTCAAGTACCGTAAAATACACCATCGCGTTAGCTGGGCTACCAGAGAGTACTTGCACATTCACCCCATACTCACCGCTAATATCAAACGCCTCTAAGGCCTTAGTTTTTACAAACTCTTCTAGTTCATCAGATAAAACATTACCAGCGTAGTAGCGTTTGCCAGGATACCCCTCAGCGTACTTATCGTTCCAAATAGAACCTAATAACTGTATTACCCTAGGGCTTGGGTAGTTTTCGGAAGCAATTAAGTTTAGTGTGTCGCGCTGGCGAGCCGATTCTTTTTCGGTTAGATCAAAGAGTTTATTCATAGATATAATTATACATTAAAACGGACGTGGCCCCCGGATTTCTCCGGGGGCCACTGGGTGCCAGGATTAGAATGGCTCCTGGCTGGCCTGCCTGTCGGTCAAACGACCGATCGACTTACTTGCGCCTGGCGCGCTTCTCGGAAAGGCGCTTCTCAGCACCGGCCCGCTCGAGGTTGTACTCGTGGTAGTCGACATAGCTCATCGCCTCGCCGAGCACCGGGTCTGCCTCGCACACCAACCGATGCATCTCCTGACCGACCTTGCGGTAGCTGGGGTGCCCCTGTTGGCTGGTGCGAAGCTCCAGCATGAACAGCAACGCTCGCGCGTTGATGGTCATGGTCACCCGCATCCGATAACCCAAGCAGGTGGCGTACTGCGCCGCCTGTGGGTGATCGGGCAACAGCCGGCTGTAGAGCTCTGAGCTGAGGCGCATGGCCTGCTCGTAGAGCTCCATCTGCTCCATGTCCTCGATGAACGGGCTAACCGTCCACCCCAGACCTGGCTCGACCCGACCCCAATCGATCGAAAGCATGCGATGCCGTTTCCAGTCGCGCATGATTCCGAAGTCGATCAGGAAGTCGAAGTTGTAGGTGGCCTGCTCGAAGGCTCGCCCGGGCTTCCAGCGACGATTGCCGCTTTCACTCCCAAGCTCGCCACGATCACCGCAATAGATGCGGATCAGCTCGGCGCGCTTCTCATCGCTGAGTTGACGCGCCATGTACAGGCAGTCCTCCATCATCCGATTCTGCTCGGAGTACTCGTAGATGATGGCGGCGGCCACCTTCAGCTCGTTGTCCGGATCACTCCAGCCAAGATTGACGATGTTCCTGGACGGAACGATCACGCCTGTGACCGTATGGGGTTCAGGCTCATTCGCCTTCATCCAATCCGTCACTGCATGTCGCGTGTCCTCGAAGTACCCCAACCACTTCAGACCCTTATCAGGGTCATCGATCTGGTTGAAGAACGCCGGTGCGGCATCGGGATGCCGCAACTCCTCGAGTGCCATCTGTCCCAAAATGCGGGCTTCCGGCAATTCAGAGCTGAGCAGGCGGCGCAACATGTTGGCCGCCGCCTGAGCTGAGCCGAAGAACCCGACG